>JBIPPG010000090.1:0-8665 GCA_044368545.1 Chitinophagales bacterium
TGGTTTTTTTAGGAAAATAGGTGAATAAGTTATATGTCCATTTTTACTTGTCATTGTACTTTGCATATTAGGAGGTAATCCAGAAGTTGAAGGATTTAAAATATCGCCTGATAAAATATTTTTATAAGCATGACCACCAATTGGTTTAAAAGCAGGAGGTGTTTTAGAGTTATGAATGTCTGTTATATGTGTATGTTCATAATTTTTTAAAACAAATCTTTTAAACGAAGATAGAAATGCAATATTTTGTCTATCATAGGTTAAACTTTTAATGTCGTTCCAATAATCAATTAACTCTCCATTATTAATATTTAATTCATTTAAAACATTATTGGTTGCTCTTTCAAAGTCTAAGATAAACATTTCTTGTTTATTAATAGGTGATGTGGGTAAATTATCTAATTTTTGCCAAATAGTTGGGTTATCACCAAACTGCTGAAACAATTTTACTCTAAAGACTTCTTTTATTTCAACCGGATCACCTGCAAATTTTCTTAATATAGTTAAAGCATCCGCATTAAAATCATTTGGAATAGGACCATCTAATAATCTTCGTGAAGCATTTTTTAGCTGTCTTGAAGTTGCATAATCCAATCCGCCTGAAAATATTTGCATTACATTAACTATTACATCCAGTTTAGTATAAAACTCACACTTCTCTGGATTATAACTTTGACTTTCTGGATTACAATAAGTATTTTGATAAGTGTTTCCATAGCTTAACAATATAGATGCTACAGAGCTCGATACTTCAATTAATCCAGCTACACCTTGCGCCAATTCATATCGTATTAGGTTTGCACCAGGAGCTTCCAACCCCAAAGCTACTCTACCAAATGGAGTAATATGCTTTAGATGTCTTAATTTAGCTAAATTCCCTATTCCTGTTGCGGTAAGAGCTAAATCAAATGTTAATTCAGCTGCGGTAACTAAATTTTCAGTAAACTTTTTATCATCTATATATTTTAAATAAAAAATAGGCAATATTGCTTTTTGTTCACCTCCAATATTTGTTGTAATAAACTTAGTATTCTCTGTATTGTCATCGGTATTCTTAATGGTAATTGCCTGAAACAAACCATAAGTACCTATTGTAAATTCTTTAGGGATGGCGTTTCCTGTCACAGGATTTATTTCATAACCATCTTCAATAACCTCTATCTGTTTGCCTTTAAAATCGAAATCGTAATTGGTACTGTTAAAAATCCATAAAAAATCACTTGCTTTATAATCTACATTAATAGGCTTAGCATTATAAATTGTGTTGTTTACCAAGTCATCTTTAACAGTTCCATCCAAATTATATGGATAAGAAGAACTCAACAGCCATTTTTGATAAATCAAGTTCATCATCTCTTTCAGGTTTTCTTTTCCTAATCCTCTGTCGTTCATATTTGAATATAGTATTTCAAAAAGACTTTGATCATTAGTTACCCCGTTATAATTTACTTCTTTTAATTTTGAGAGAAAATAATCAATCTGATTATTCACATTGGTAACTGAATTAATGATTTTTAAAACAAACTCTTCTTCATCTACTTCTCCAAATACATGAGCTATTTCTCCTATTATAGTGCCTTTTGCAATATATCTCAATAAGGTAACTTTATCTTCAACCGATACAACTTGTAATGCTTGTGAGGATAATACATGAGCTAACCAGTATAATTTATTCTCATTAGATGCATTTATAATATATAACTGATTAGAATAAACACTATTATAAAAATTACTCAAACTTCTATTATATTCTTTAAAATCCTCTAGACTTGGAGAATTAAAAATAGGTAGTGAAGTCCATTCTGTATTTTGGCTATCGATGTAATCTGTTAGGATTGAATTGTTTTGAAAAATAGTAAAAATATCATTATTTATCCAATGAATAAATAATCCTATATTCGTAAGAATATATACTTTCTCTTTTTTTTCAGCTTCATTTGTTATATTGCTCAAAAAAAGGTTATACTTATGTAAAAAAAAGCTTTTTGCTACAGGATGAACTTGCATTATTCTTTCAACTTTAGTATAACCAGGGTAATTAGATGCAGGGACATTAACATTGAAATTCACATCCAATAATTCATAATCTGAATCGAAATTCCATTCATAAGTTACCACCTTACAAAAATTATCAAATGGTTCTTCCGTATTAAGTTTAACCGTTTTAAAAACATCATTTAGAACACCTCGGCTTAATTTTGTGAAATCAAGAAAATATTTTGCAATTTCTGACCTTGAAATTTTGTTTACCAAATATTCTAAAAACTTATCCTTCTCACAAAATCCAGATTTTGCATAAATAGTACCCAGTTCTTCTGTTCTATAATCTTGTGAAGTGATATAAATATAAACAACATTAGTTTTAAATTCTGTAATATGACCTCTACTATCATATCGAATATCAGACATTCCTTCGGTGCTATATACATCCTTCCCTTTAAAGTAACCTACATTTGCCATCTTTAAAAAATATTTACGTTTTTTCCAACAAATAAATTATCCGCAAAATGCTCTTTCACATACTCACTATACCCTTTACTAAAATGATAATTTCTGTCTAAAGAGTAAACCATGATATCAGTAGTTGGTTGATAGAGTTGTAAACTTCCATCACTATTTTCTGCCACTATAGCGACTTTGTATTTTTGGTATTTTATATTTTCGGGAGAAATTAGTTCATTTCCATCATCAAATAAATCAATCAAAAACAAACGTGGGTTTTTCAACGATAGATTGATTGTTATTATTTCACGTAAAAGGTCATTTTCAGTTTTCGTCAATCCCAAAATTATCTTTGTAGGTTGAGAACCATCTGTCGTTTTTAACTCTAATCCGGTTATGGTTTGAGTACTATCGGTAAAAAATTTTAAACTGTAATAGTAAGGTTCCGGCAAGGTATATGTTTTACTTTTCGTCACAGCACCACCAGCAGACATACTTGTTTTAGTATCGGTAGTGGTAGAACCGGTAGGCGATACTGCATTGGCCAAAATATTGATGGTTTCGGTAATATAGGTCACTCTTTTTACTAATGCTGTTTCCTCTTCTCCGGTTTCTATCACATCATTGATTGTAAGGGTTTGTACCGCTGAAATTCCCTGTTGTTTCCTGTCATAATAATGATTAATCAAGTTAAGCCGCTCTGATGTCATTTTTGAAAAATCGGTATCCGCGCTTAACTGTAACAATGGCTTTGTATGGATAAGATGGAAGACATCATCAAAAAAATTAGGCGTGGCATAAACATCTATCGGTTCATCATTTTCGTTTAACGCTGTTCCAGCAAGATAACTATAAATTAATCCTTGATATAGCAGCATACTTAATCCTGCCATGGTTTTACCATCATTGGTTGCTGGAGTTACCAATTCTAGAGTATTGGTCAGTCGGGGAAAATTACCTTCTGAATCGGGTAATTGTCGTAAAAAATCGGCATTACAAAAATTGTTTTTCTGAGCATTTTTAATGGTGCCGGTTTGAGCATATACCATGCTGTTGACATTATTATCTGTCACAAACTGAAAAAAAAGACTATTCATTCCGGTTGTTGTCTGTTGAGTAGCATCATGAATAAGCAATGGCCATTCCTGCGTTTTATAGTAAGTATCTGCCATTGTGCTTTCGGTCATTCCCAATCTCAAATGATGAGCATTGTTATCTGCAATTTTATAGTTGCCATAATAGTTATAGCTTCTGCCACGATCTGATTGTATGGTAATATACCATCGGTTTTTAGTGTAAAAACTATTTAATAAATCGCTATAAATAGCAGTACCATTTTTTGCAGAAACTTCTCCCTGTGGATTATGAACATTGACTTTACCTTCTGGTATAAACAATCCATAGAATGCTGCTATATCGATAAACTGTGTAATTTGTTCTCTCTTTATTTTTTTTTCTACTGTACTTTCTCCTCCTGACAATGTTATTTTAGCTTTAACTGCTCTTGCATAAGAAAGATTGAAGACAAACTCACCATTGTCAAATTCATGCTCATAATCACCATAGTTTAAAACAACATCTATCCCGCATTCGCCATCAGCAAAATTGCCCAGCCATTTTCCTTTGTCAATCATAGGTAATTCAAATGCGGTATTCTCCTCTTCTTCAAAAACGCCTCCAGCTTCTACAAACTGTGATTCTTTAAAAAAGAATTTTGACAATAAAGTACTGTCATCAGGAGCATCCTCAGAATCATCGTAACCGATAAATTTAGATGGAAAAGGCGGTGGTGTTAATGGCTTATAAAAATCATCATAATCAATATTAATTTTATTGATAAAATCTGAGGTGGATGATGGTGTTCCGGTATCCCTTGTTTTAACCAAATCTCCTGTAAAAAAATCCGATCGTTTTAATCCTCTGTAGATAAAATATTTCACATTTAATCCTTTGTAAGGTTGCGTAAACGGACGTAATATCAAGTTTACCTTTGTAGTTGAACCCGTTTGCGGCTGAATCAAAACTACTCCTTTGCAAATGGAATAGGCTTTCTTTTCCCCCGAAAGTGAAAAGGAAGTAGTCAGATTAAATTCATTGGAGCTTTGCGGACCAAAAGATTGCAAAGCCGTATTGGCTAAAAAAGCATCTTGCTCTATAAAAAAATGAGATTCTATGGACATATACCCAGGTTTACTAATTCTTGTAAACCTATCCAATATTTTAAAACTAATCAATACGTGAAAATACGCAATTTACATGCAAAAACCCCACTCTTAAATGAGTGTTTTTTTTGCTATCTTTCAAATAATATATTTACCCTTTGAATTGTTCTATATCATGATTATATTCAAGTATTATCGAACATACACATCGCAAGCTTGATTTACTGACAGGGAGTATTGCAGGATAAGTTTCAACCTGTTCATATAATGTGCTAAGGTTTCTCCATCACTGTCAAAAAAATCATTTTCACTTATCCCGTTAAATTTTAAGAATTCAGCGTTATTGTAATATAAGTTAATGAAATTTGATTTACCTCCATATTGCGCCAATATATCTTGAGTTTCAGCATTCAAAGCAGGAACTACATCATTTTCCAAAAAAGAGACAACTTCCTGCACTTCCGATACTGTAAAATGGGCTTCGGTATGATCAGGTGTCAAACTTCCCGTAGACAATTCATACTCTGCCCTATATTTCCATTCAGAAATTGTAGCATCAAACAATTTCTTTGCCTTGGCGGCATTTAATTGTACTGCGTAATACATGCAAATGGCAAAAGAACCAAAGCTAATATGTTCCTCCTCGTTATTATTTTCAAAATATATGGATCTTGTTTTTTTCATTACTTGAAAGCTGTAAGCTTTTAACTGATTCTTCTAATGAATCTATATCGATTTTCTAATTCGTTTCATGTGATAGTTTGTTGTTATCTGTCTTAATCCAAATCAATAATACTAAATTCCATTTTTTGATTTCCAATAAAGAAAGCCATCAAATTAAAACTGCTACTGCAGTGGTCAAGAATCCATGCATCCGAAGTACAAACCAATTTATCTTCGGTTACTAAAAATTTATCTGGGGCAAGTTCCAACAGCACCTCCCAATCGTATTTATGATTTTCTGCAATTTCTAAACAAGTGGTTTTAATCTTTCCACTATTGGAAACTGGCTTATCAAAAATCCATATTACCTTTTCTACTTCTAGTTCCTGAAAAAACTTCCCTACTAATTTTAGTACCATTTCTGTTTGTTTAACCATTTTATAGGTTCCATGTACCGATGAAATATCGCGATAATATCCATCCAATCCTTTAAAAATAAAAGCTCCTGAGAAAAGGCTTTCCAATAATATCAACACATTAAAGCCATCAATATAAAGTTTTTTTCCTTTTAGGTTTTCTACTGAAAATTCTTTGTTTTTCCGTTTTTGAATATTACTTTCAGAGCAAGACATTCCCATAAGCGCAACCATTTGGCGACTGGTAAGCCTGTAACGGTGTGAAACAAGTTGGTGAGACGATCTCATGGCATAACCATTTGTCAAAAGATAATGTAAATCCTTCAACGCCAGTTTTAGTTTATTTAGCTCTTTAACGGAACCAAATAACTTATCATCACTAGAATCTTTGCCTCTGTTTATTCTTTTGTTATTACCCATTTAGCAAAGATATTAAAAAGGATCATTGCTTAATTCCTTTATAATGTAGCTTCAAACTTCCCCTCTTCTTTTTTGATGGAACAATAATTTCCGCATATACTAATATGGATTTTCACCTCTTTTTATTCTATCAATACTTGTCCCGATATAATCTTTTACATTAATATTCAAATTCTTAATCCAATCTACTTCATCGACATAAGGAGAAGCTTGGTAAATCATTGGATTATCTCCTTCATCGAGATAAATGAATAAAAAATCAATACCCCCATAATAATGAAGGGCATAAAACGGCCTTGAAATCACACGCGACATATATGCCATATGACCTCGTATCCATAGCTGATAATCATTTTGAGTATCGTTTGGACCATAACTAAAGCAAATACAAAATTCCCCAGCTAAAAAAAGAAGTTCTTTCAATACTTTAGGAAATGGATTTCCACTATTCCAGGTTTGCTCCAATAGTACAATTTCTGTTTCAGAAATCCCTCTTATCTTAAACAAATCATTTGTGTTGTAAGGATTGCTGTATGGGTTGTCTTTTAATTTTTGCAAATACTCCATATTCATATTTTTGAAATCAATCCTCTTTAGTAATTTGATCAAGCGAACTCAGTATCGTTGGAATTCGATAGTCGCCATGCATTCCGCTAATATTTTCTACAGCTTTGCTGATGGGATAATCTATTGCAGAAACATAGAGTGGTTTGTGGCTTTGGCCTCGTAAAACCTCGATAACGGTTTCCTTGTTTTTAAAGAAGGATGTTTTTGCAATGCCAATTATAGGTATTTGCTTTTCCAGTTTTTCCCATAAGATTCCGCCAAGCCCAAACTGTAAATCATTGTCAATAAAAACATAACCGTCAATTATAATGGCTTCAAGCCCTGTGAGATTTACCCGCTCAATAACTTCCAACAGGCATGGCAATTCGCGTTTGTAGAATTTTCCGGGTTCATATTCATTTACCGTATCCAGGTATTCTGTAATTATTTCTTTTGGATTGGAATCATACCAATCAAATACTGCACCTACAGCTTTGGCCGTACCTGTTTCCTTGTAATGGACATCAAGCGCTAATATCATCAGATTATTGTTCGTATGCGATTTCCGAAATTATCAAATTCCTGATGGCTGATCAAAACTCCCTGTTCATCCCATTCTCTAAAATGGCCGTAAAAAAAATCATATTTTTTAAAGTACTCTAATTTCAATTGACCGTTAGACCAATATTCTACCTGCCGACCATTTAAAACTCCTTCCTTATATTCTGACTCAGCATACAACTGAACTGTATTGGGATAATATTCAAATACTATTCCTTCAAAAAGTTCACCATTATAACGGTTTACGCCACCTCCCCAATTCGTTGGCAAATCGTCTAACGTAAAATTGGGATCTTCTATATTTATTCTTTGCAATTTGGTGACTTTTATTAAATTTTGACTTTCAACCAAAAAAAATGGATTAATTATTTAAACACTCAAAATGGATTAAAGCCTTCTATTACCCGTTGAACCCTGTTATTAATTAGATTCGATAAAGAAGGCTGTATTTGCCTTAAAGGTAAACTATCTCCAGCCGCTTCATCTTCATAATACACATAATACAAAGGGGGATTATCTCCTTCATCCAAATATAAGAAAATACAATAATCACCATCGTATACATCAATCGCATAAAAAGGCCTTGAAAAAACTTTACCATTTTCTAAAAGCTCCTGCCTTACCCATTCCTGTAGATGTTGTTGCGAATTAGTAGCGCCATAATCAAGTACAATACATCTGCCACCAGCTAGAAAAAGTAATTCTTTTAAAGCTTTTGGAAATGGATTCCCCGAATTGTATAAGGCTTCCAATTGGGTTATTTCACTTATTGGGATTGGTATATTTTGCCATCTGCCCATAGTTGGGTTATCCCTTAATTTTTGTAAATATTCTATATTCATTTTTATTGTATTACTTCTATTAATGTATGGGTGTTCGTAGCTTCTGGATGTGATATTCCTTCATTAGCAGTAGTTTCACTATCCATCTCATTATCATCAAAAGGATAGCTTTCCATTTTTTTTAAATATGTAATTTTAAAATCAAATTTTGAATTAGTATGGATTTTCTCCATTTCTTATAAGCTCAATCGTATTATCAATTATACTCTTTATTGTATTGTTTGGTAATATCTCAATCCATTCATTTCCATCAAAATCATCTTCCCACGGAAAAGCATCATAAACTTGAGGATTGTTACCCTCATCTAAATAAATAAAAAGAAATTGACCAGCTACACTAAGGTCAAAAGCATAGAATGGACGAGATATAAGTCTATTATTTCTTTGCATAATCATTCTTGCAAATTCTTGCATTTTTTGCTGTACTTGAATCCAGATCGCGCGGATTTGCAATCCGTGCCCGCAAACCACTTCAAAACAAATCTAGTAAATATCATCTAAATTGTGACAAATCTTTAAAACTAACTAACAAAAAAAAATCCCAAAAACTAAATTTTTGGGATTTCTATTTCTATTGTTTTATAAACTTACTACTCGAACTTCCTTTGTCGGT
>JBIPPG010000091.1:0-8655 GCA_044368545.1 Chitinophagales bacterium
ATGGGTAAATATCAAAAATAGTTCGAATATAGGTAACAAAGATTCAGTAGTTAATAAAGCAAAAAGTTCAATTTGTGTTGAGGTAATCGATAGCAAAGGTTGTAAAGTGAAAGAATGTACAAAAGTTAAAGATATAGAATGTGACATCGTAGCGCAGTTCAATAAAGTAGACGTATTATGTTTTGGGGATAGCACAGGAATTCTTAATTTTGGAGCAGTAGATAATAAAAATAATGACTCTACAACGAAGCTTTATACTTACGAATTGTATGAAAGTTCCCCTAAAAAGTTAATCAAGACATTGACAAGTACATTACCAACACCACCCGCAGGTTTACAATCGTTTACCAATCTAAAAGCGGGCGTATATGATATTAAAGTAAAAACAAACAAAGGATGTGATACCGATTTTATTAAATTGGTAACCATTACACAGAATCCACGAATAAATGTAAATTTATTGGTGACCGATCCATCTTGTATCGGCTACAATGATGGAAAAGTAAATATAAGTGTTGTAGATAATTTTACTCCATTTGAATATAGCTGGAATGGCGGTGCATTTGTAGCCAACAAAGACAGCAATATAAATCTTACCCAAGGCACTTATATTGATACGGTTAGGAATAGCTTAGGCTGTAAAGTGCCATTTAGCTATCAATTAAAAGATCCTGATGGAATAACGGTAAGAGATACTTTGATGCGAAAAATTAGTTGTAACGGATTATCAGACGGACAAGTAGCATTAATTGTAACACCAGGTGCGTCGCCTTCAGGAAAATTATACGAGTATTATTTAAAACCAGGCACGAATCAAGATTCTTCATCCAATATATTGGACAGCTTGAACGTAGGTAGCAAAACGGTGAATGTACATTATTTCACTACGGCAACCTCTACAGCTTGTGTGCTACAGCATACCTTTACCGTGCCAGAACCTACCAAATTAGTCTTGACAGGTTCAAAAACGGATGTAACTTGTAGCTACAACAAAGATGGAAAAATCACATTGAATGCGAATAATACAGGAACATCAAATTATACGTATGAAGTAGTACGCATATCGAATGGACAATCTATATCGCAAAGCAATGTTCCTTCATTCACCTTTACGGGATTGGATAGTGGTATATACAATTCATTTATAACGGATAAAAATGGATGTAAAGAAAGTTTGACGGGAACAAATGCCTTGAGCATAGGTAAACCAAGCCCTTTGAAGCCAAAAATTAGCATAACACCAGCATCTTGTATTACTTCAAACAATGGTTCTTTGAAAATAGATACATTAAATGCAGGAAGTAACGGAGGCTATAGTGCAATTACCACACTTACACCAAATTTCACAAATCCTCAAACAGGTTTAACGCCTAATTCCCTTAAAGGATTAGAGTCGTATCGAGTGATTGTATCAGATAAACTAGGCTGTACTGATACGCAAACTGTATTTGTAGATACTTTATATGAATTACGCATTACGGCAGCCTTAAAGATGGATAGTGTAAGCTGTTTTGGAGGAATTGATGGTAAATTGACATTTAATACGAGTTCTTTAGTGCCAAATAACGGTGGTTTAGGCTTTAAATGGGATGATGCAAATAACACGATTGGTAATAATGTGCTAACGGCTTCTGCAGGAACTTATAATTTAACGGTTAGTGATGGCAATGGATGTTTTGCATATACCTTAGGCACTATTGAAGAGCCATCACAAATAGTAATTGTAGGCAAAATGAAAGAAGTATCGTGCTACAAAGGCGAGGATGGTACGGTGAAAATAGCTGTAGCAGGCGGTCGTCCACCATATCAATATGCGTGGAGTCCATTGAACCAAAATACCGATAGCGCTGTAGGCTTGAAAGTGGGCATCAATACCGTAACGGTAACGGATAGCAAAAACTGTCAGAACACACAAAGTTTTGATATGCCACAACCCGAGCCATTTATAGCACATATTGATACGGTAAAACATATCAGTTGTTTTGGGGCGAATGATGGAAAAATTGTACTACGAATTGAAGGCGGAAAGCCACAATTCACATATACTTGGAATTTGGATACTCGCAATGCGTCAAGCATAGACAATCTAATCCCAAATATCAGCTACAAAGTAACAGTGACGGATATCTTGGGATGTATAGCCAAAGCCGAAACAGAAGTAAAAGAGCCATTCAAAGTAGAATTGGAAAGCTTGAAAGTAGATAGCTTAACGTGTCCAAAATCGAATGATGGAAAAATATCTATCCTAGTGAAAGGTGGCACTATTACTGCAATCAATCAATACGATTATTCAATCGATGGTGGCAATACGTACGAAAAAACGAATGTATTTGAGAAACTACCTGTAGGCGAATATACGGTAGTAGCAAAAGACAACAATAATTGTTTGGTATCGAAAAAAGTAACGGTATTAGCCCCAGAAGAGTTGTTTGTATCGGCAAAAGTCAATGGATTGGACACTATAGAAATGGGCAATACTACAGAATTGTATTACGACAAAAGTACATTGAGCAATAATTTACCTATCATTAATAGCCAATTATGGACTCAAAATGAAAGTTTAAGTTGTGCTAACTGCGCTCGAACACAAGCGATGCCATATATTACAGAACTATATAACTTGGAAGTATATTACCACAAAAATTGTAAAGCCACATCCAAGGTAAAAGTAGTGGTAAAAGAGCCATTAGATTTTTATGTGCCAAATGCCTTTAGCCCTGGAAATCAAGATGGTGTGAATGATGTACTAAAATTATATGGTAATTCAATAAAAAGCATTAAATTTGCGGTGTTTAATCGTTGGGGCGAAAAAGTATTTGAAGCTGAAACGCAGGAGAAAAGCTGGGATGGAAATTACAAAGGCGAACCTGCACCAAGTGGCGTATACACTTATATCGCAGAAGTAACATACCTAAATAATATGGTAAAAAACAAAAAAGGAAGCGTTACCTTAATTAGATAAAATTCAAAAGTCCACTATTTCGATAGTGGACTTTTTTTTTCACACGTTACAATCAATTTTTTAGACATAATTTAATAATTGTTGAAAAAAAAATATAGAAATTCCCATAATTGAATTATTTTTGCTCAATAAAGAAAACAGCCATATTATGGAAGAATTCATTTTATCTAAAATCCGATATTTAATTCAACATTATCCTACATTAATTAGGAAAAAATACTGGATTAGTACCCTTTTATTTTTTGGATGGATTCTATTTTTGGACGGAAATAATGTATACCGTCAAGTCAAACGAACTCTTCAAATAAAAGAATTGGACAATCAAATTCTTTATTATCAAAAACAATTGAAAAACACAGAGATAGAACGAAAAGCCTTTTTTAACAATGATCAATATTTTGAAAAATTTGTAAGAGAAAATTACTTACTTAAAAAAGAAAACGAAGACATTTTTGTATTCACCGAAAACCAAGAAGACGAATGATTTATGACGAACTTAAACGATTTGTAGTAGAAATTTCAGACATTATCCACAAAGAACGAAAATTTATTTTCGTGCTTTTTGCGTTCGCGTTTATTTTGCAAGGAAGCTACTACGCTTATGATTTATGGAAAAACAAAGAATCCATTTCCTTTGAAACAATAACCCCAGAACCATCGATATACTCCGAAAATTATAGCGAAAAAGAAGCTCAATTCCCCGAAAGCCAAACATCTTCTATCGCACAAAAGGCATTTCCGTTCAATCCCAATACAATAGAAAAAGAAGGATTGATAGCATTGGGTTTTTCTGAAAAAGTTGCTAACATTTTCTTGAATTATCGAAATAAAGGCGGTCAGTTTCGCTCCAAAAATGATGTCAAGAAAATCTATGGTGTCTCAGATAAATTGTTTCAACGCATTGAACCTTTTATTCAAATTGAAACAAATCATAATGCTTCCCAAAAGCCAAATGAAGAAAATCGTAACTCGTTCCAATCAAAAGAACCCACAAGTATTGACATAAACAAAGCGCAAGCAGAGGACTTTGAAAAACTATACGGCATAGGAAAAGGATATGCCAATAGAATTGTAACCCTTCGTACAAAGCTTGGCGCCTTTCTACGAATTGAACAGCTCAACGATAAATATACTGCCCTACCCGATACCGTTTTCCAAAAAATAGCACCCAAACTGCAAATCTCAAACGGAAAAATTAAAAAAATAAACATTAATACCGCCGCAGAATCCGAAATACGAACGCATCCTTATATCACAAAATGGCAAGCGGATGACATCCTAAAAAATCGTCCCATTTATGGCGAAAACGACCTTCTAGACCTCTATACCTTCAAAAAAGAAACGTATCGAAAAGGTATGCCTTATTTTGAGTATTAGTAGTGGGGTTATAAAGATAGAATTACAATTATCCAATTGTGATAAAACTTTCTTCCCAAAAAGGAAATGCAAAGACTAGAAACGAGGGTTGAAGATAAAACAATCATAGTCAGTACTTTTTTTCTGACGGTGAAGAATCCAACTCAATGATAATTCAAACGTATTGGGTGCACCTATATTGGAGGCACTGGCTTCGGATCTCATAGAGCCGAGCAAAAAATCGTAAGATGCGGTGGCTTTAATATTATTAATTTGCATGCCTACTTTTGGGATTAATGCCTGAGGTGTCAAAAGATTAAATCGACTCCACATGCCCATAAAAATAATTTTTTCATCCACATTTACCTCTCCTCTATTAAGGTAATATGCCACTGTACCACCAAGATTTACTTGAGAAGCCAATGCCTGTGTAGCGATAAACATTCCTGGTATGATATTCAATTTCTCAGTGATTTTGAGATCTGCACCTACGTGCGCCATAATTTTTAGAGGGACATTGTTATTGGTTAAATTTTTGGTATAATTATCTACAGGACGAAAAAGGTGATATACCGTTGCACCAAAATACAATCTATTATCATCGCTCAATTCATAATTTCCAAAAAGCCCCGTATTAAAATCAAACTTTTGGGAATTGACATTTGCATTAGGCTCTGTTTGAAGAAATGCGGACTGCACTCTATTAAAATCCAGATAACTTTGACTATACCACCCTTGCATACCAATCGAAATCTGCATTTTCTCAAAAAGAATTTTATACGACAACGATGCGCCAGCTTCTAATGTATTCAATAGTTTATCATTGGTCTGATCATTTAACAATACCAAACCTAATCCTAATCGTTTTTTAAAGAAATTGGCATCAACCGACACACTTGGCGTTTGATATAAATACGAACTAGACGCAACACCGTTCCATTGAATTCTATATATTCCCGAAACACGAAGCGCACCATCAAATTGTCCAGTCAAAGCAGGATTGAGCGTCAAGGGCGTAGCATAAAATTGTGAAAAATGAAAATCTTGTCCATACAGGGATGGAAATAACATGAAACAAATAACTATACTTAAAATTTTTCTCATAATCTATCTTATCAAAGTGATACCGCCCATTTTATTATAGACTTTGTTATTTTTTATAAATTCAATGGAATATACATAAGAGCCTTGTGGTTGTTTTTCTCCCTTATATTTTCCATCCCATATCAAATCATTGCCTTTTCCATCAAAAACCAACTGTCCCCATCGGTTATATATTTTGTAATAATTTACAGTGATACTTCCAAATAAATTAGGACCTATCGTTTCATTGGCACCATCTTCATTGGGCGAAAATATGATAGGAAGGGAAATATCAGGCGTTGTAAAAATTCTTATACCAATTATCGTATCGCACTTATTGGTATCGGACACTTTCACGCTATAATACATATCGGAATTGACTACATAACTAACTTGAGGCGTGGTTTTGCCACCTACATCCCACAAATAACTAATACCGCCACCTGCAGTTAGCGTTACCGTTGTATTAGGTTCTACTTCAGTATCTGGCGAAGCCGTCAGCGAAATATTATTAAAGCCAGGATATCGTATTATTTTTAAATCATACACAATACTATCACAAAAAGGAGGTAGTATTTTTTTAATACTTTGAGGCAAAAGGGTATCGCGTCTATACAATATATTATCTACGGTAATGGTATCACAAAAACGTATCGTATCATTTTTAATTCTTACAGGTTTAATACTCTTGAATTTATAGGTAAAATACAAACTATCACACCCAAATACTGCTTTAAATGTATCTATCAAATTAGTATCTTTTGAAAAAGTATTATTCTTATAAGTAAATGTAGTGCAATAAAACGAATCTTTAGAATTAGAAACGGGTGAAATCACACTGAGATTTAAAATATGAATACTATCACATCCCGAAGGATTATTTACAGTATCTCTATAGACGCCTGCCGTGCTTTTACCTTTATAAATTTCGCCTAGACAAATTTTCTTATTTTCAACAATATTGATAAATTTCTGAACCGTTACTCTTATCTCTTGAAAAGGTCTACAATTTACATTTGAAGGTGCTGGATTGGCTATCGCATATACATAATAAGTTCCTAAGACATTGGGCAAAGAACCCGAAAGTCCTAAAGCGGGTGGATCATAAACCGCTAGGCCTGCATTAGAATTGACATCTGCCAAAACAGTGCCGCCTACATACATACTACCGCCAGTTTGTGGACTATTGAAATACACATATCGTATACCTGCTGAAGATAAAGCGGTTGTGGCTACCGAAAAAGAATCTGGATTGCCATTTATACATACCGTTTGAGTAGCCGATGGATTTGAAATTTGATTAACACTTACATCAAAAGTAATACTTTGCGGTTTATTACAAAAATCGTTATATGTGCAAGTAATCGTTTGTGAAGTTGTGGCATTAAACGTTGCTGTATTTGTAGTAGAGGTGATTCCTCCTGTCCAAGAATAATTGGATCCCAAGCCTGGAGCGGTCAATGTAATAGGATCTCCTGCGCAATAGGTAACATTTGTATTCGTAGATGGAAAGCGAACGGATTGCTCATTTGTGCTTCCTCCTGTACTCGCTGCAATGGAATAAAAAACTTTGGATTGATTCAAAAAACGATTTTGAATATGATTTTGAGTAGAAGTTGCTCTCAATGTGTCATTAATAAACACTTTAATTGATTGACTGGTTGTACTGATAAAATTCCATTCGATTCTAATTGGTATCCAAGTATTATTTTCTGCATTTCTACAATCGTAAAACATACAAACAGGAGCTGTGGTTAAATCGATAAGATTTGAAGAGCTAGAAAAATTTCCATCGGAATATACTCCTGTATGATCATCAGGTAAATCATCAAGTATGAATGAATTGTCATACGTATCAAAATCAACTATAATAGAATTAGAAGTGCCTTGTACCCCCAATCCTTGTCCTTGACTTAGTGTAGGATTACAATTTCTGGAAAGCATAAATGCAATACCATCCGCACCATCATCATTAGCCCCTAAATTAATTTCAAAATTCAAAGTAAAATTAGTCGTCAAGTCCAATGGATACAAATTGGTAATCATTCCCGCTTGATCATTGGTATCTCTTGTAAGACGATATGTTAAAGCATTTAATTTTTGGGCAGTTCCTTTTATAATATAATTTTGAGTATAAAGTTTAACAAAAGAAATGTTTAACAAAATTATTGAAAATATAAATTTTTTCATAAACCTTTATTGTTATTGTTTTTTAAATATAAGAATCAATTTTCATACCATTATTCATATTAATTTTGAAGTGTACTAAAAATTTTTACAAAAGTTCCATTAAGTTTAAAAGCAGTAAAAAAAAACAATCTTTAAACATTGATTTACAATAAATAACATCGAATGTTAATAACATATAATTGATATTCAAAAAAATGAATATTATTTTTATATCTTATTCAATTATTTAAAAAATGAAAAAAATATTATTCAAATACCTAAAAAATCATTAATACTTTTATGATTAGGCAAATCCAACTCAAATATAAAAGATGGAAATAAAATCAAAAATAAAGCAGATTTCGAAATCTGAAATCATCCAAATAGCAGGTTCGTGACATCCTAAAAAATCGTCCCATTTATGGTGAAAATGACTTACTAGACCTGTACACGTTCAAAAAAGAAACATATCGAAAAGGTATGCCTTATTTTGAGTATTAATTTAAAAATTATCCATTAAATGTCAATCTTTGCGCATTTCTATTTGGATTTAACACACCCATTTTTTGAGCAATCTGACCATTTAAAATGGTATAATCTATTGAATTTGAAAAGGTTTTGCCTTCAAAAGGACTCCAATTGCATTTATAAGCTATATTGTCTTTATTTACTAATGTAGATTTAGATGGATTTACCAGTACAATATCCGCCATATAACCTTCTCGCAAAAATCCTCTCTCTTCCATTTTGAAACAAATTGCTGGAGCGTGACACATTTTTTCTACCATTTTTTCAATTGAAAAAACACCCGATTTTACTTTTTCTAGCATCATCAGCAAAGAATGCTGCACCAAAGGAACTCCAGAAGGACAGGCAGGATACATCTGCGATTTTTCCTCCCAAGTATGCGGTGCGTGGTCTGTAGCGATAATATCTATATAATTTTCGAGCAATCCTTTCCATACAGCCTCTCTATCCGTTGATTTTTTAATAGCAGGATTACATACTATTTGATTGCCAAAAGAGGCGTAATCCGTATCTTGAAACCACAAATGATGTACACAAGCTTCGGCAGTAATTCGTTT
>JBIPPG010000092.1:0-8649 GCA_044368545.1 Chitinophagales bacterium
ATCTTTCATCAATTTACTATTGGCTTGAACCGTTTTTAATTCCGTTTCCGCTACTTCAATATCTTTTTCTGCCGTGACAATCAATCCATAACGAATCTCCGCCACACGAGCAAAATTCCCCGAACGCTCCGCTTGTTCCGCTTCCAATTTCAATTGTTCAATATTATTTTTAGCCGTTTGGATTTTTTCTACCAATGATTTTTCTTGATCCCATTTCGCTTGAAAAATATCTCTTTCTGCGCCTAAATTTGCCAATTGTTCTTCGATATGCAATAATTTATCTTCATCCTTTTCTCTTCGTATCGCTTCCCGTTCAATTTCTAACTGCATTATTTTTCGATTCAACTCATCCAATTCTTCGGGAATACTATTGATTTCAAGGCGCAATTTTGCAGCGGCTTCATCTATCAAATCAATGGCTTTATCAGGCAAAAATCGATCAGTAATATATCGCTCCGATAGCATTACTGAAGCAATGATAGCATCGTCTTTTATTTGAACATTGTGATAGCGTTCGTAGCGTTCTTTGAGTCCACGCATAATTGAAATAGCATCTTCGGTAGAAGGCTCATCGATCATTACTTTTTGGAAACGACGCTCCATAGCTTTGTCTTTTTCAAAATATTTTTGATATTCATCTAAGGTGGTAGCTCCAATAGATCGAAGCTCGCCTCGTGCCAAACTCGGCTTCAAAATATTGGCAGCATCCATAGCGCCATCGCTTTTTCCAGCCCCAATGATGGTATGAATTTCATCGATAAAAAGTACAATTCTGCCTTCGCTTTCTACCACTTCTTTGACTACGGCTTTCAATCGCTCTTCAAATTCGCCTTTGTATTTAGCTCCCGCAATAAGTGCGCCCATATCCAACGCAAAAATTTGAATATCCAGCAAATTTTCGGGAACGTCTTTATTGATAATACGCTTTGCTATGCCTTCTGCTATGGCAGTCTTCCCAACTCCTGGCTCGCCCACAAGCATTGGATTATTTTTTGTTTTTCGGCTGAGAATATGCAAAACTCTTCGTATTTCTTCATCTCTTCCAATCACAGGGTCCAATTTTCCTTTTTCGGCTTGTTCATTGAGATTGATGGCATATTTATTCAAAGCTTCAAAAGTAATTTCTCCCGTGGCATCATCTGCTTTTTTGCCTTTGCGGAGCTCTTTCAACGCTTTTTCGATATCTTTAGAATTGACTCCAGACTCTTTCATGAGTTTTGAAGTATCATCATGCTGCTCGGACATTGCTAAAAGCAATAATTCGGGACTCAAATACGAATCGTCAAAAGATTTCATTTTGGTAATAGCCGAATTAAAAGCAGATTGAGCCATTCTAGAAAGGAATTGACCTGTTTCGCCTCCCGAGATTTTTGGAAATTTTGAAATAGCTTCTTTCAGCTTAGTATCTAAGATTTGAGTATTGGCACCTACTTTTTTAAGCAATTGAAAAGCCATATTATTCTCATCTTCTAGCATAGCCAGCAATACGTGTTGACTCTCAATAGCCTGATTTTGCGACTCGGTAGCCAAGGTTTGTGCTTGAGCCAAAAGCTCTTGCATTTTGATGGTGAATTTTTTTATATCCATGATTTTAATTTTTTACAATTTCTATTTTACATCTCTCAAATTTAAGTCCAAAGTGAAAATAAGCTATTATGACATAACCTTTATTAAGATTTTGCCAATATGACCTGACAAAACGCTTATAATGAGAAAGAATGGCATTATTTAACATATTTTTGTAAGTAAAAATAGATTATGGGATTTTATCAATTGAAATTTACACAAAAAATACCTTCCGATATGGAAACTGTATGGGATTTTATATCATCACCCCAAAATTTGAAAATTATTACACCCGATTATATGGGTTTTGATATTACAAATGATATTGGCGATTCAAAAATGTATCCAGGAATGATAATTTCATATAAAGTGAGCCCACTTTTTGGGATTAAAATGACTTGGGTTACAGAAATAACGCACGTAGAAGACAAGAAATTTTTTGTAGATGAACAGCGAGTGGGCCCTTATGCTATCTGGCATCATCAGCATCATATAGAAGCGATAGAAGGCGGTGTATTGATGACCGATATACTCAGCTACCAACCTCCATTTGGGATATTGGGAACCATAGCAAATTTTCTTTTTATCAAAAATAAGCTCAAAGAAATTTTTGACTACCGATACGTAGCCGTTGAAAAATATTTTGGAAAGCTTTAACCCAAATTAATCATTAGGAAATGATTAATCGCATCATAGATTGAAAATCAATTAAATTTACATTTTATTGAAACAATCTATTTGCGGGGTTAAACCCAACTAACGCCTTATTTTATTACTTTGTAATAACCTAAAGCGCAATTTGGGTTTAATTTTTCTTATCTAAATCCTTGACAATCTACTCGCTAAAAAAAATCTAATTTTTAACTTGTATAAATACAAAAAAATATTGTATTTTTGTAGTGCCATATAGTTATTAAACGCGCTTGACAATCGATAATTATATAAAACACCGAGTCCAAAGCTCATCGGTATAATGGCGGACTATCCGATCGTTGACTTGTCCGATTTCGCTTAGGCGGCTAGAGATAGATATACAGAGTACCTATTGAGTGACTCAAATCTTGTTTGACCGGGTTGTTCAATGCCCTGCTATATGGCATTTTTTCTTTATTTTTTTATTATAATATAATTCTAAATGTGTTTTTAGTTTACAATCATAGAAACACTTAAAAACATAACATTTTTTTCTTGAATTGTTTTAGGCGATATGTATTATTTTTGCAGTTATGAGTAATACAAAATCCACAAAAAAAGAATTGTCTTTTCAAGACTTTAAGAGTGAAATATTAGCAGACTATTTATTGGCTTGGCAGAGTCGTCACGCCAGTACCATAGGACGAAAAGAAGTTTTGACTGGAAAAGCCAAATTTGGCATTTTTGGTGCTGGTAAAGAATTAGCCCAGATTGCTTTGGCCAAATTCTTTGAAAAAGGCGACTTCCGTTCAGGATATTATAGAGACCAAACCTTGGCGTTGGCTACAGGAAATGCGACCTTGCGTCAGCTTTTTGCGCAATTGTACGCACATCCTTCCGAAGTTTTGGAACCGAGTGGTGGCGGAAGAATGATGAATGGTCATTTTGCTTCGCGTATGTTGGATGAAAAAGGACATTGGAAAAATTTAATGGAACATAAAAACTTTGCGGCCGACCTCTCTCCTACTGCAGCACAAATGCTAAAAGCTGTTGGATTGGCATTGGCGAGTAAAGTTTATAGAAATGTTTCGGATATTGAAAATAATGAACAATTTTCAAATCAAGGCAATGAAGTAACTTTTGCTACTATAGGCGACGCCTCTACGAGCGAAGGTATTTTTTGGGAAGCAGTTAACGCCAGTTGTGTGATGCAAATTCCTTTGATTTTCAATGTATGGGATGATGGATACGGAATTTCGGTGCCTAAAGAATTCCAAACGGCAAAATCGAGTATTTCTGAAGCATTGAAAGGGATGCAGATGGATAGTAAATCGACCAATGGAATGGATATTCACGTGGTGAAAGGTTGGGATTATCCAGAATTGATCAAAACCTATCAAACCGCAACTGAAAAAACACGTAAAAATCATACACCTGCGTTGGTTCACGTAACGGAAGTAACACAACCGCAAGGTCACTCCACATCGGGATCGCACGAACGTTACAAAGATGAAGCGCGTTTACAGTTTGAAAAAGAGTTTGATTGTATTGCTAAATTTGAGCAGTGGATTATTGAAAATAATATTGCATCAAAAGAAGAATTGGACGCACTTGAAAAACAAGCACTTGAAGATGTGAACACGGCTAAAAAAGAAGCGTTTGAAGCCTATCAAGAAGAAATTGCGGCATTGAAAAATGAGGCAAAAACCTTTATCCAAGCAGTAGCGCAAAATAGTGCCAAACAATCTGAAATTGATAAATTGGTAAAAAGCTTGGATTCCAATCCAGCACTTTTCCGAAAAGATATTTTGAAAGCAGTACATCAAATCTTAGTTTGGACAGAAAAAGAAGGCATTGATGCCGTTTCCAACTTAAAATCTTGGTTAGCTGATGTGAAAAGAGAAGCAAAAACGCAGTTCAATTCGCACTTATACAGCCAAAGTGACTTAAATGTATTGAACCAAAAAGAGATAAAACCTATTTTTACCGAAGAGGAAAAAGCCGGTTTTGAAATCATCAACACGTATTTTGACAAAACCTTTGCAAAACGTAAAAATGTAGTCGCTTTTGGAGAAGATGTAGGGCAAATAGGCGATGTAAATCAAGGATTTGCAGGATTGCAAGAGAAATATGGCATCGATCGAATTTTTGATACAGGTATTCGTGAAGCTACCATTATTGGACAAGGACAAGGCTTGTCTATGCGAGGACTACGCCCGATAGCCGAGATTCAATATTTGGATTATTTGCTATACGGAATTGTTCCGTTGAGCGATGATGTAGCCACGCTACAATACCGCACCAAAGGAGGTCAAAAAGCACCTTTAATCGTTCGTACAAGAGGGCATCGATTGGAGGGCATTTGGCATTCGGGAAGCCCAATGGGTATGATAATCAACTCCTTGAGAGGTATGCACATTTGCGTTCCTAGAAACTTGACACAAGCAGCAGGAATGTATGAAACTCTTCTGAACAGCGACGAACCAGCCTTGGTGATAGAACCGTTGAATGGCTATCGATTGAAAGAAAAAATGCCTTCAAATATTGGGGAATATACGATTCCTTTGGGAAAAATTGAAATTTTGAATGAAGGAAAAGACCTCACAATGGTGTCTTACGGTTCTACGCTACGAATTTGCCAAGATGCTATAGAAAAGTTAAATGAACGAGGCATTACTGTAGAATTAATTGATATTCAGACACTTTATCCTTTTGATATTGCGCAAGATATTGTAAAATCGATCCAAAAAACCAATCGTCTTTTGATTGTAGATGAAGATGTATCGGGTGGTGCGAGTGCTTATATTCTTTCAAAAATATTGGAAGAACAGGACGCATATCGTTTTCTGGACAGTAAACCCGAAACATTAGCAGCTCAAGATCATAGACCTGCGTATGGCACCGATGGCGACTATTTTTCCAAACCCAACGCAGAAGATATCTACGACAAAGTGATGGAAATAATCTTAGAGGCGATGCCGGGGAGGTAGGTAAAATATTCAATTACTTTTCCTTCTTTCATCTATTTAGAATACATCCTCTTCATCAAAAAAGCAATGACTAGGACGATTTAGGCATCATTTGATGTATTTTTTGAAACAATTCATGATTCCAATTATTTATTTCATATTGTTTGAAATTAGTATTTTGTATTTTACATACCATTTTATAAGATACACCTCGCTTTGAAGCGGAAGCCCTTTCTATTTTCAAATTGAAATCATTTAAGTCATATTCTCCTTCAATTAATACTGAATTATATTTATACACTTTCAGTTTTATAAGATTATGGTCAATTTTCAGGTATTGTATATAATAAATATTCCATTCTGATACAGAAATAAAAATAACAATTAAAAACATTATCCCAATAAGCATTGACAAATAAAACTGGCTAGTTAAAGCAAATGCTACCCATATTGCAAAAAAGCCAATTAGAAAAAAGAATTTTCCGTGTCTGTAGATTCTTTTCAAAAATCCAATATATTTTAATTTAATTTCCATTTGAAGTACTTTATTTTTTTGCTATTTATAATGTATTTTGAGAGAATTCGTAATTTCTCTCACTTCTTATTTTGAAACCTCAAATGACTTCACTAAAAGCGTCTCGCTTATATTCTGTTTTCATACATTTTCAAAATATTTATAATGACAAAGATAAAAAAATAAAAAGGTTTGTAAAATCTTTTTTTGATCTCTGAGATTCCCGATACATTTTCAAGATAAATACTTCATTATAGATTTAAAGTTGTGTTTATTTTTTTTGAAAGACGGCGGAATTGTATTGTTTTTTTTTGCATGAGGGATAGCAGCGGTAGCTCCGAAGCGTAGCGGAGGACTACAAGCACCGAACATACATCCGTAATTTTCAAACTACGTTTTCAAAAACGGCTGCAATGTCGGTATTTTCAACGTATAGCCCTACCTCGACGAAGAGGCTTATAACGATTTATTATTTTATCAGGTATATGATTCAGCCTCTTTGACGAGGGCATGCCCTAATCTTTGATAATTTTATGAGTCCACGTTTTATTGGCGATATCTATAGCTATATAATAAATGCCTTTTGAGAGGGAGGAAATATCTATTGTATTGCTGGAATTATTGGTATTTTGGAGCAATGGCTGACCTAAGATATTGAAAATTTGAACGGTATAAGGAGTGGTAATTTTTGGATGGAATATGAGTTGGTTTGCTTTTTGTGAAAATTCAATGAGTTCTTTTTCATCAATCGATTCCAGTTGGCTTTTGGATAAAATTTTGGTAATGATAATGCTGTCGCAGCCTTGTAACGTATATAATGAATCGATGAAAAAAGTGGGTTTTTTGTAATATTTTCCATTGACTCTGACACTATCGCCAATATTGAGGAGAAAGGATTGTTCTTTTTTATAGGGATTGTTGCAGTATTCAAATTTGAAAAGTGTCCCAAAATTTTTAGTGCCGCCAATTGAAGCGGATCCATAGATAAATTTATCGTCGAGAAGCAGTTCGCCTATAGGTTCGGCTCCGTTATAACCGTTGAAATCGTTTAAATAAGTAAAGACTTCATCTTTGACTCTGAGCTTGAACAATGAACCTTTGTTGTATAAGCCACCTTTTATGGTTGTACTAAAAATATAGCCGTTCTTGTAAACGAGATTGGGGGAAAATGAAAAATATTTTGAAGAATCTATAATTTTAAAGGAATTTCCATTAATAGATACTTTGTAAAATATACCAGCGCCAGCATTTTTTGCATTATATCCTATTGAACCATAAAACCAGGTATCGACTAATATAGGAGTGGCGTTTGGATAAACGCTATTAAAAAAAGAATCAAAATTGTATAAAACCTTAAAATTATTTCCATTTAAATCTATCTTGTACAGTACACCATAATTGTGAGTACCTCCTTGCTGTGTAGCGCCGTATAAAACATTTCCTTTTCTAACCAATCTACCAAAGGGATACAAGCCTTGTGTTTTAGGGTTTTTGAACTCAAATAATTTTTGATATTGGGTCCCATCTATTTTGATTTTGAAGAGCGAACCACTATCACTGACAAAACTGCCTCCTCCTGCGACGCCATATAAGAAACTGTCTAGCAAAACAAGTTTGTTATCGGGAGTTGAATTATTTGTATACTTATCAAATTCAAATAAATTAGTAAGTTTTGACTGCGAAATATCATATTTAAAAAGAGAACCATATTCGCTTTTTCCTCCAAATTTCGTATTGCCATAAAGTATATTATTTTGCAGAATCATACATTCGGGGCTATTTCCAAGAGTATCTCTAAAAGGGAAAATAGATTCATAGACCAATCCATCGGTATCGATTTTAAAGAGATTGCCCGTGTCTTTGGCTATAATATCGCCAAAAGTACACCCATACAAGACATCGCCTATGAGGTGCAAATTGCCAATAGGATACGAACCTTTGTAGCCCCCTTCAAAATGATGAATCACTTGAATTTGAGCGGTAGCAAAATTATAAAATAATAAAAAAAGTATGAGTGCTTTCATTGGCTTTGTATTTCTGATGTAAAAATACAAAATTCAACCGAAAAATCTTATTTTTTTTCTAAAATCATAACCGTTAGACGGGAAATACAAACCAATTTTTGCTGTTCGTCGTGTATTTCGATATGCCAGACATGGGTGGTTTTGCCTATATGAAAGGGCTTGCAAGTAGCAGTGACAAGTCCATCTTTGACGGCTCGAATATGATTGCAGTTGAGTTCTAGCCCTACGATAGACTTGGATTTAATATCAATGACGCATACAGAGGCTACACTGCCTATAGTCTCCGCCAGTACCGCCGATGCGCCACCGTGGAGCAATCCCATCGGCTGTTTGGTCTTATCGGTTACGGGCATTGTGGCTTTTAAGAAATGGCTTCCTACTTCCGTAAAAGCTATATCCAAAAAATCGCTCATTGAGTTTTTTGAACGTTCTTGTAAGACTTCGACTGTTGGGATTTTGAACCAAATTGTATCCATATTTCTCTTATTTTTGATTAGCGTATTTGAATCGATTGTGCGAAAGCAACCATAAGGCTGGATTCAATAGTATATTTTCTTCCAATACTTTCATTTGCTTGATAGTTAAGTCAAATGGAGTATTGTTGTCATAATCAATTTTCTGCAACACCAAAGTATACTTTTGGAAATTTTTGGTAATTTTCAAATAATAAACCTCTTGTTTTTGGGAAATGGCAAACTTTTCGGCACCAGAAATGACAGGAACATTGGCGTCAAAAAAAGAGGTCCAATATTGCTCAAAAGGCGCACCGGGATTCTGGTCTACCGCAAAAAGATTGATACAAGGATTTAATGTTTTTTGTTTTCGGTACAAATCCAAAGTAGCTTTGGTAGAAACCATTTGGACGCCAAACCGTTGTCGATACTCTAGCAAAAGCTGATTTAAGGCATTGTTTTTGATAGGTGTATAAAGTGTAACCACGTTT
>JBIPPG010000093.1:0-8555 GCA_044368545.1 Chitinophagales bacterium
GCAGCACCTATCACGTAGAAGAAGCCGAAGACGGAATGCAGGGCTTCGAAAAAATCAAAAATACCGATTACGATTTGGTGCTTTGTGATATCAAAATGCCAAAAGTGGATGGTATGGAAGTATTAGAAAAAGCCATGCAATTGTATCCCGATATTAAATTTATAATGATTTCGGGGCACGGAAATGTAGATACAGCCATAGAAGCGGTAAAAAAAGGTGCTTTTGATTATATTCCCAAGCCACCCGATTTAAATAAGTTACTAATTACCATCAAGAATGCTTTGGATGTAAAAGAATTGCGCGAAGAAACCAAAATTCTTAAAAGCAAAATCCAACGTTCTAAGGATATAATAGGCGAAAGCAATAGTATTGTCAAAATTAAAGAAACCATTCTAAAAGTAGCACCTACTGAAGCCAGAGTATTGATTACAGGAGAAAATGGAACTGGAAAAGAGTTGGTAGCACAATGGATTCATCAAAACAGTCATAGAGCCAAAGGTCCTTTTATTGAGCTAAATTGTGCGGCTATTCCTAGCGAATTAATAGAGAGTGAATTATTTGGACACGAAAAAGGGTCGTTTACGTCTGCTATCAAACAACGTTTGGGAAAATTTGAACAAGCCAATGGAGGAACTTTATTCTTAGATGAAATAGGGGATATGGACTTAGCTGCTCAGGCAAAAGTTTTGCGAGCATTGCAAGAAGGGAAAATAACCAAAGTAGGTGGCGAAAAAGAAGTAAAAGTGGATGTGAGAGTTATAGCGGCTACCAACAAAAAATTGGATAAAGAAATTGCAGAAGGAAATTTTAGAATGGATTTATATCACCGATTAAGCGTTATATTGATTCATGTGCCTACATTGAATGAGCGAAAAGATGATATTCCTATGCTCGCCGATAAATTTTGCACCGAAATATGCGAAGAATATAGCATGCCTAAAAAAGTTATTACCCCCAAAGCATTTAAAATGCTTCAAGAATATGATTGGACGGGAAATATTAGAGAATTGAAAAATGTGATTGAACGATTGATTATTCTTAGTCCGAGTAAGATTACAGAAGAAGAAGTAGAGCAATTTGCTATGAAGCAAAGCGCGCAATCCAATATCAAGTACAATGATTTGTTTGATAAATTTATAAAATTCCAAGAATTTAAAGAATTTATCGAAAAAGAATTTATCGAGTATAAATTGAATAGATTTAATTGGAATGTAAGTAAAACAGCCGATGAAATAGATATTCAACGTTCGCATTTGTACAATAAAATTGAGAAATTTGAATTGAAACGAGATTAGTTTCTTATTGATTTTTAAATTTCAAATAGCTCAATTTCTGTTATATAATCAAACTGATTTTTATCTGTATCGGTCAAAAACCATTGACTTACAAATGAGGCTTCATTAATGATTTCTTGTAGTTTTTGATGTCTTTTTTCATCGAGTTTGTCTGAAAAATCATCAATTATAAACAAAACTTGTTGATTAATATGTGTCGAAATCCACTCCGCTTGAGCCAATCGAAGTGAATACAAAAGACTTTTTTGCTGTCCTTGACTCCCTGCTTTTTTCAAGTCCAATTCGGCTATTTCAAATATTAAATCATCTTTGTGAATACCACTCGTCGTTCGTTTTAGGATTTTATCTTTTTCAAAAGATTGTTTGAAAAGTTGCGAAAAGCTAGCTTCTGTCAACTGACTTTTGTAATTTATAGCTATTTTTTCTTGTTTGTCCGATAATATCGCATACCAATTTTCAATTTTCGGAATCAATGTTTTAAAAAGTGCTTTTCGTTTTTCAAAGATATAATACCCATTTATTTCCAACTGTTGATTATAAAAATCGAATAAACTGGCATCTTGTACTTCTTTTTTGAGCAATGCATTGCGTTGTTCAAGATATTTATTATATATCATCAATTTTTCTAAATAAACCATGTCAATTATGGACAACGTATAATCTATTAATTTTCGGCGCTCTTCACTACCGCCTACAAGCAAAAAAATATCCTGTGGCAATGCGTATACCAAAGGAAAATTGCCAAAGTACTCGGTATTCTTTTTAAATTTAACTTCATTGAGT
Organism: Chitinophagales bacterium; assembly: GCA_044368545.1. Lineage (GTDB taxonomy): Bacteria > Bacteroidota > Bacteroidia > Chitinophagales > JADJOU01 > CHPMRC01. Next base: position 2,079 of record JBIPPG010000093.1, read on the forward strand.
TCTATGCTTTTTGATTGGGGTTTATATTTAATTACAATATCATTTTTTTGGTCATTTTTTTCGATGGCACCTTCTATCCTAAAAAAAGATTCTTCGTGTTTTATTAGCTGTACATCGGTAAAATTTAAAAGGCTTTTGGAACTGGTCAAATAAAATATGGCGTCCAATATATTAGTCTTTCCTTTTCCATTTTTTCCATAGAAAACATTGACTTTTTTTGTAAAAGCAAAGGCTTTTTGGCTATGGTTTTTGAAGTTAAAAAATTTTATATTGCTTAAAAACACAATTTTTTCAGATAAAAGAAATAAAAATTATAATTTTGCAGACAATTTATAGAAAATTATGGCAAGCGCAAAGATAAAAAAAGAAACTTATATCGAGTGGTACGAATTAATGCTACTCCTTCGTAAATTTGAGGAAAAAGCAGGCCAAATGTATGGTTTGCAAAAGATTAGAGGATTTTGTCACTTATATATTGGACAAGAAGCATTGGCTGCAGGGCTCAAAAGTGCTATGCGTCCCGACGATAACTTAATTACAGCCTACAGAGACCACGGATTGGCTATTATGAAAGGAATTTCGCCTAATGCAGCTATGGCCGAATTATATGGAAAAGCTACTGGAAGTACCAAAGGAAAAGGTGGAAGTATGCACTATTTCTCAAAAGAACATCGTTTTTTTGGAGGCCATGGTATTGTAGGTGGACAAATAGGAATGGGAGGCGGAATCGCTTTTGCCGATAAATATAATGGAAATGACCGTGTAACCGTTTCTATGTTTGGTGATGGTGCTGCACGTCAAGGTATTTTGCACGAAACATTTAACCTTGCGATGTTGTGGAAATTGCCTGTTATTTTTATCTGTGAAAATAATGGATACGCCATGGGTACTTCTGTAGAAAGAACCTCAAATGTTGCGGATTTGTCTAAAATTGGATTGTCTTATGAAATGCCAAGCTTTACGGTAAATGGTATGAAGCCAGAAGATGTACATTTTGCATTGGAAGAAGCCGCAGCAAGAGCTAGAAGAGGCGATGGTCCTACCTATTTGAATATTGAAACGTATCGATACAAAGGACATTCTATGAGTGATCCTCAAAAATATAGAACCAAAGAAGAAGTAGCGGAATATTTAAGCATTGACCCTATTGAAACTACATTGGCTACTATCCTCAAAAATAAGTATGCTACTCAAAAACAAATAGATGCAATTAACGATAAGGTAAAGCAAATAGTAGATGAGTGTGTAGAATTTTCGGAAAATTCACCGTTGCCAGATGATAGCGAATTGTACAAAGATATTTATGTACAACAAGATTATCCATTTATGACGGAGCCTTATAATTAATAAAACGTAATATTGTAAAAATTAAAAAAAATAATTAAAAAATAAAATAGAATGAATCAGAATTCAACAGTAGACAAAATTATAAAATTGTATAACGAAAAACAAAAACCTATTCTAATTGTATTGGGTACGATAGTAGCTATTATTGGTTTAGCATACTATGCAATTGCATATTATTTGCCACAACAAGAAGAAGAAGCACAAGCCGCTATGTATATGGCTCAATTTCAATTTGAGCAAGGAAATTTTGAATTGGCATTGAAAGGAGAAGGCAAAAACAAAGGATTTGATTATATCAAAGATAATTACAGTTTTACAAATGCTAAAAAAATAGCAAAATTGTATGCAGGTATTTGTAAGTTGAATTTAGGTCAATACGACAAAGCAATTGAAGATTTGAAAGGATATACAACCGATGTAACAGAGATGCAAGCTGTAGCATATAGTAGCCTTGCAGGTGCATATTCTGAAAAGAAAAATATGACCGAAGCGCTTGAATATTATGAAAAAGCTGCAAATGCAACTAAAAATCCAGCATTAGCACCTAAATTGATTTTATTAGCTGGAAAAGCTTTTATGTCACAAAAAAATAGTGAAAAAGCAAAAGAAATGTTTGATAAAATAGAAAGTGATTTTCCAAACAGTCAAGAAGCACAAATGGCTCAAATATACAGAACGGGCGCAGAAGCTACCGCTACAAAATAGTTGACGTATAGCCTATAGGCACTTCATATTTTACTTCACTTTAATTGGATTCTAATGATTAAATTTGTAGAATGCCCTAGAGATGCTATGCAAGGCATCCATAAATTAATTCCTACCGAAAAAAAGATTGAATATATTCAGTCATTGCTCAATGTGGGATTTGATATTATTGATTTTGGGAGTTTTGTGTCGCCTCGTTTGATTCCTCAGATGGCCGATACGCATGAAGTAGTAAAGGCTCTTGATATTTCTAAGTCAAAATCAGAATTATTGGCTATAGTCGTCAATGCCAGAGGTGCCATTGATGCGTCTTCTTATGATATTATTACTCACATGGGATTTCCATTTAGTATTTCCGAAACGTTTCAGAAACGAAATGCTAATTCTTCAATAGCCGAAAGCTTTGAACGTGTCAAAGAGATTCAATCCATTGCACAAGCTAGTGGAAAAAAACTGACGGTGTATATTTCTATGGGATTTGGTAATCCGTATGGCGATTTTTTTGATGAAAAATTGATAGGGGAGTGGGTAGCAAAAATTGCAGATTTGGGTGTAGAAACTTTTTCTATATCCGATACGGTAGGACTCGCAAGCCCCGAAATCATTGGCTCGGTATTTCAGGAATTGAATACATCGTATCCTCATCTTGAATTTGGAGCGCATCTTCACAGTGCTTCCTATAATTGGCTTCCCAAAGTACGTGCGGCATACAAAAGTGGTTGTAGACGCTTTGACGTTGCAATTGGTGGCCTTGGCGGTTGTCCTATGAGTGGCGATACCCTTGTAGGAAATTTGGCTACAGAGTATTTTGTCAATTTCTTTAGAAAACAATTTCAACCCGACTTCAACCTAAAAGCATTTGAAGAATCGCTAAGAATTGCAAAGGAGATTTTTTAATTCTCTAAAATCCCATTAGGCGCAATACCTGTATTTAATATTTTAAATATAGAGCCGTTGGTATTGTAAATAACTATTTTTCCGCTAGAACTATAGTCTGTAGCATCGCAGATAGCTATTTTTCCTGAACTTTTAATCACATTGAGGGCATAAGGTGATGTGATTCCTGAAACATCAAAAAGTTTTGTAACTGTACCCGAAGCCGTCATTTTTTTGACAGCATTATCTGCAAAAAAGTATAATTCGCCATTATAAAAACTCATAAGTGGGCTGTATGTGCCATTAGCTATGGTTTCCGGGTTTTTTGTAGCCAAATCAATTTTTGTAATTTGTGAAGGTGCTGAAAAAGCAGGGTCGTTTAGTTGAGTTGCAAGTATATTACTTCCTATCAAAACTGTGCCCGATGGATAAAAAGAGGTGTTGAATTTTTCAATTTGTGTCAAATTAGCATCAAAAATCAAATAACCTTGTTCATTATTGGAAGAAACTACCATTTTCTGAAATTCTATATAATATTTTTCATTTACCTTTAGAATTTTATCGGTAAAAAATCCTGTTTGTATGGTTTTGGTAATAGCGCCCGATGTTGTGTTGATCACATACATAGAGCCATTCATCGAAGAAACTAAAATTTCGGAATTATTAATAGGATATGTATAACGAGGTTTGGGAACTGTTACGCTATTTTCAATGGCTAAAGTAGTAGCATTTAAAAATAAAACTTTATCGGAATTATTAGCGATTGCAATCATTTTATTATTAGCGATACTAATTGTTTGAAGTACATCTCCCAATGCGATATTATTGGCTTTGGAAAAAATATTGCTATAAAAACTGTCTTTGCTAGCACTATAATAGTCTATCGAAGCATTTCCCTTGCCGTAAGCACCTTCATTTGAAATGAAAAAACCGCCTGAATAGGTTCCTGTAGATGTTGTTGTATCTTTGATACAAGAAGAAAAAAGAGAAATAAGTGCTAAAAAAAGTACAGCAATTTTTAATTGAAATTTCATAAAATTAAAGTTTATTGGGTTTATAATTGATTTTAAATTGAATAAAAAAGGTTCGAAGCGGTAGCGCTCTGTTTTCTATCTCTTGATAGGAAAGATTGGTGATATTATCAATATTGGCTAACGCTTGAATCGTCCATTTTTTGTGATGCCATGTATAGCCAATTTGTGAAGAAATTGTAAGATATTGAGGTAAAAGTTGCGTATTATCTGTCAGAGTGAATCTAGCACTGGTATAATTGAAATGAGAAGAAGCAAACCAATTTTTATATCTTAAATGAACTTGAGAAATGGATTTGTAACGAGGGGTATAGATTTGTTCGAATTTATGATTCCAAATAGATCGTAGATATAAAAAAGACTGAAAAACTTGAATTTGAAGCCCCTTTTTATTAAAAATTTCTCCGTCAAAATCTATGTTAAGCCCCATATTATCAATAGTATTTATATTTTGTGGACTCCAAATGCTTGAATTAGTAGACGGTAGCCATCGAATCCCATCTTGTATATGATTGTAAAAAACGGATAATTCTGTTGTGATTTTTGAATTTTGAAACTGAATTTTTTGATTGAAATTATAGTTGCTTTCTGGCTGGAGTGCATTATTTCCTCCTGGATTCCAATGCAATTCATTGATGGTAGGCATTCTTTGATTGATAGATGCTTGAGTCTCTATTTGCCAATTTTTTGACATCCAATATTTGTATTTAACAAAAGGAAGCGGGACGCTGATATTATGAGATTGAGTAATTTGCTTTATCCCTAGCTCATATTGACTTCTTTTAGTATGAAGGGGTGAAATAGATAGAAAATTATTGAGTTCAAATAACGAAATATTTTGATTGTAATTAGTAGAATTTAAAAAATATAGATTTTGATTTTGAGAAAATTGAATCCCAAATTTTTTCAATCGAATTTCATGTATTTTAACGAGATTTTTAATGCTGAAAACTTGATGTGATGCCATTATCGTATTGGCGAAATCATTATAATCCTGCGTTTCGGAATGAAATGACGTTTTAAATGTGACATTTGAATTGGAAAGACTTACGTATGCTCTCAAATTATGATCTTTAAGGGTTTGGAGCGAAGAATTGGTCGAGCGAGTAGGCGGAATGTCTTTATTTGCATATATATGCCAAATTCCTGACTGAAAATTCCATTTGGAGAACGATATATTATAGTCAACATTGGTATTGAACTGTGCGATACCATTATTTTCTAACTTTTTTTGTTCTAGAAAAGCATCTATATAGTCATAATTGTTTTTTCCAAGTATCATTTGATGATTCATAGAAAGTGTACTTTTTTTGAATTTTTGATGATACAAAAAATCATTTGAAAAAAGATTGTAAGAAAATAGGGTAGAACTCAATGAAAATGTGGTTTCTTTTATTTGTTGTGGTTCTATCCAGATACTGCCTGCATTTCCAAATTGATTGTTTTCCAACGTGAAATAGCTTTTAGAGCCTTGCGAATTTTGAAGTAAATTCAAATCCAGTAATTGATTCATAGGGGAATTGATAGGGATTTCATTCCAAAGGATTTGAGTGTTTTCTGGGGTATTGCCTCGGAATGAAAAACTGCTGATTTGCCCCATTCCATAATTTTTTACATAAAAATTGGAAGAGCTGTTTTGAATTCTATTGGCTGAAAATAAATGATTTGTAAATAATATTTTTTCTGTTTTTTTTGTAGTAATATGTATCGATGAAATATGTACCATGCTATCGGCTAGCGATGCATATATTTGATGAGTACAAAGACATAACAAGGCTAAAATTAGCCTATTATTCATACATTTTTTCAATGTTTCTAAAAATTTGCGTGTTCCTCTCATTCTTTGCACAGAAAAATGAAATTAACATTCTTTTTGGGTAGGTTTCCTGGCTTGTAGAGTCTTTGAGAGAGAATCCTTCCCATTTGAAAATTCAAACAGTGGATGTATGGTGTCTCGCTCTTATTCCAATTTTAACATTGAAAACTCTACATACAGTAGCTGGCACTGCTTCGGATTTTAACCGAATTCCCTTTTTTAAGAATTTGTGAAATACAACATTTCATCAATTCCCCAAAAATATCGATGCAAAGATAAAGTATTTTTCATAGCTGTCAATATAAAAATATATTTTTTAGTTTGATATTCGTTTTATTTCCATTTTTTATAAGTTAGATATATAATTAAGAATTATTAACTATATCGAAATGCGTTTTACTTATTTTGTTTGATAATTAATTTGTATTTTTGCAGCTTAATCAAAAAAAAAATTAAAATTATGAAAAAAATTTCATTAGCTTTATTAGCATTAGGATTTTTGTCTATCACTTTTCAATCTTGTACAACAGATCCTTGTAAAGACAAATCAGCAACTACTCTTTGTAACGGAAAAGGAACTTTGGTAAGCAATACTAATTCTTGTGATTGTAGTTGTGATGCTGGGTATGAAGGTACAACCTGTGATACGGAAATAGCAAATAAGTATGTAGGTACTTGGAAAGCAACAGAATCATATACCGG
>JBIPPG010000094.1:0-8446 GCA_044368545.1 Chitinophagales bacterium
TCCTCTAGTTCAATTTTATCACGCATGGCATCCATACATTTCCAAAATCCATAATGTTTGTAAGTAGCCAATTCTCCAGATTTAGTAATATCGATTAATGGTCCTTTCTCAAATTGAATTTCATCCATACTTCCTTCTAAAAAATTAAATACAGAGGGTTCTAAAACCATAAAACCGCCATTAATCCATACGCCATCATCTTCTGGCTTTTCTACAAATCTTAATACGTTTCCATTTTCATCTATATCTAAATTCCCAAATTTACCTGGTAATTGAATAGACGTTAAAGTAGCTATTTTACCTTTTGATTGATGAAAATCCAACAATTCTTTAATATTGATATCTGAAACACCATCACCATAAGTCAACAAAAAAGATTCATTTCCAATATATTTTTGAATTCTTTTTAAGCGACCAGCCGTATTGGTTTCAAACCCAGTGTCCACTAAAGTTACTTTAAAATTTTCTTGCGTGGGCTGATGAACAGTAGTTTCATTTTTTGATAAATCAATAGTAATATCTGAATTGGTAAAATAATAATTCATAAAATATTCTTTGATCATAGCTTGCTTATAACCCAAACAAACTATAAACTCATTAAACCCTTGAGCTTCATATATTTTCATAATATGCCACAAAATGGGCTTACCACCAATTTCAACCATAGGTTTTGGTCGCGCCTCGGTTTCTTCCATCAAACGCGTACCTAATCCACCTGCAAATATTACTACTTTCATAAATATTTTATTAACATCCTCCTTTTATCTTAAATTTCTTTTCTTGATTAGTTCCATTTCGTTTCACCGTCATTTCTCCTGAATATACAAGCATATCTTCCTCTTCCATTCCGTCTATTACTTCTACTATTCGCATAGTAATTGATACCGTAAAATTATCATTTTTAAATTCTCTTGTATATTTTTGAGTACCTTTGGTTTCATCTTTTGACAATACCAATTCTTCTTTATTGTCTTCGACCCATATCTTTGCTTTCGTTTTGCCTATTACCATTTTAGGTTCTATAACCATAGCCACAATAGAATTATCATTTTCTACTTCTAAGCTATCGGCTATTACATTATTGGATCTAAAAAAATACGCACAATATCCGCCTTCAAGCAATTCAGATGTTTGGTCATAAAATACTTCTGTCATATCCCAATCTTTAGGAATTTCATAATGTTTATCTTCATTGGAATTACATCCAAATAAAATTAACAACAAAAAAAGTACATTTACTTTGTACATAAGAATTTTCGAATTATTATAGTTTTTAAAGATTCAAAAATAGTAATTTTTTTCTTATCCTTAATATAAAATTATTTTTGGAGTAAAATATAGCTAAAAATAGCGCTATTAAAGAAAATAAAGCACTTTTATTCATAGAATAAATAAGCTGAATTTATCTATTATTTTTCCACTCGGCATATACCTTATCGGGATTTTTGATGGAATGCCAAATCCATTCAAAATACAAATCTCGTTTTTGTATTTCAGTTAACCCCCAGGAAACTTCACTTTCTCTTATTTTTTGAATAATGGGCAAACCTATCAATGCTGCGGCTACGGATACATTATAACTTTCGGTAAATCCATACATAGGAATTTTCAAAAAACCATCTGCCAAAGCAATTGCTTCCTCCGAGGCACCACGATGTTCATTTCCCATCACCACTGCTATAGGTTTATCCAATGGCACTTTATTAGGCAAAATTGCTGATTCAAAATGAGAAGACGTGGTATAAACTCTGTAGCCTTTTGATTTCAAATCTTTGATGCAATCTACAGTAGTTTCTGGTTGAGGATAATTATATATATGCGACCAATTAAATGCACCTCTTGTAATCGTTCGATTTTTCTTCAATGCTTTGTCAAAAGGTATATTATAAAAATCTTGTAATCCATAGCATTCAGAGGTTCTTACAATAGCATATACATTATGTTCGTCTAATAATTGCTCGGCTACAAATGTTAAATATTGCGTGCGCATTTCAATCATTTTCTTGAGAGTAGCTTTGCGCTCTTCAAATACAAATTGCTCTACAAATGCCAACAAATCCGCATCAAAATGCGTTCGATAATTGGGATATTTATCAATATTCAATTCAGGCATAATATTTTACAAATATTTTTGAATAAATTCAATGATTTCATCAGGTTCTGCCATTCTCCCCTCTCCTTTCAATCCACTAACCAATTCGCCATTGCCTACGGGGATAATTTTATTTCCAAAGATTTCCAATTTTTGTATATTTGAGCTATTTGCTGGATGCTTCCACATATCCAAATCCATAGATGGCGCCCAAAACACAGGACATTTAGCCGAAAAATAAACCGATAATAACGCATTGTCACAAATTCCATTTGCTGCTTTACCTATAGTATTCAATGTAGCGGGAGCTATAATCATCGCATCGGCCCATAAGCCAAGCGCTACATGATTATTCCAATTACCATTTAAATTCAAATCCGAAACTACTTCGTTTTTGCTCAATGTAGAAAACGTAATTTCCCCAACAAATTGAGATGCGTCTTTTGTAAGAATGCATTTAACTTCTGCACCTTTTTTAATAAGACTTCTGACCAAAAAAGCACTTTTGTATGCCGCTATACTGCCACATATTCCCAAAAGTATTTTCTTGCCTTTCATAAAAAATGGTTGAAGCAAATATTACTCAACTTCCAAAGAGCGGTATTCCAATTTTTTCTCCAAAAATTCTTTGGTAGCAATCAATGTTGGATGTGCCAATTTTTCATAATGCTTTGAAAGCTCTATTTGCTCTCTACTTTCAGTGATTTCATCAATTTCATCTGTAACTTTTCTCATATCTTCCAATTTGAAATGCAATTCATTTTTCAATTCAGAAGCTATTTGATTCGCTCTTTTTGCAATGATTACGATGGATTGATACAAATTACCTGTATTCTCAAAAATCTCATCTAAGTTTTGAGTATTGATGTAATTTCCTGTTGAGTACGATAAATATTCGTTGATTTTACTCATAGCTATTTAATATTATGAATTTGATTGATTATTAATTTTTTTATACATTTCCTCAGCCTTCATCAGTTCTTTTGATTTTATTGTAAATTTGTCAATAAATTTATAATAATTTTCTAAAAAAAGGGCTTTACTGGTTTGTCTTTCGGTCTCATCTTTGGTCTCCTCTACTACATAGAAATAGCTACGCAAAATTCCCAAATAACATTCATCCAAATAGGTATTGAACCATACTGGTTTTTTCTCTATTTCCACAACAATGCCTTTGAAAATACTTATTGCATCTGAAAAATAAATAATACGTTCATCTAAAGGAAAATGAACTTGAGCATATTTCAAAGAAGATTTAGCCCATTCAAGTTGACTCAAATTGTATACATCTTTAATTTCCGTAATTCTTGAAGAATTAGGAAATCGATTCATAAAAGCTTGCGCTTCATTCATAGTAGCTTCGTACCTTTCTGCTTGTTTTTTAAGAATACTTTGCTCAGCAAATTTGTAATTTGATTTTACAATTTTGTAATACAAATATTCATATTCGGCAATTTCGGGATATTTATTAGCTACATTTTTATAAGTAACAGCTGCAGCTCTAAAATTAGACGTTTTGTAGTACAAATCCGCTGCCTGAAGTGCTTTCAGCTCCAAAATTCGTTTTAATTTTTTAGAATTATTATACGCTTCTTCTACTTTTACGCTATTGGGGTATTCAGAAATAAAAGCACTGTAATATTCAATAGCTTTTTCGGTATCACGCTGTTCTAGTTCAATTCTTGGCACTTGTTTTTCATAGCATTCTGCCAATTTAAAACTTGCCAATTCCGCTTGTGGGGTCTTTGAATATAAATCTTTGTATGTCTTATAATGATAAGCCGCTACGGTATATTCTTTATTCAAAAAATAACAATCCGCAAGCATCAAATAGAGCATTTGTGCGGTATCCGTTCCTTTGTAAATCCCAATTAAATCCTCTATTACAGGCACTGCTTCAAAAAATTTCTTTTGATTGAACCATTTATTTGCCATAGCAAATTTATAGTGTCTATCGGGGCTTTTCAATACACGCTGTGAATCTACACAGCTATGAAGCAAAGCAAACGTCGTAATTATTAAAATTATATATATTTTTCTCACTAGCCTGCAAAGATAAGAAAAAATTATTCATTCAATGTTAAAAATTACTTAAACGTAAACAAGGTGTCTTAAATTTAAGAAATCGGCTCTCCAAAATAGCTTCGCAATTGTTCGGCTCGTTTTTGACCAATTTCGGCCACCAACTCTTCATAGGGTGCATTTCGCATACCCTCTATATGTTTAAATTTTTTATATAATTTTTGAATTGTTTTTGCGCCAAAGCCTTCAATTTCATCGAGTTGAGAACCTATCATTTTCTTGCTTCGAGTTTGTCTATGAAATGTTATCCCAAATCGATGCGCCTCGTCTCTCATGTGTTGTATGAGTTTTAAGGCAGGACTTTTTTTGTCTATATAGAGCGGAATCGGGTCATTTTTAAAGTAAATTTCTTCCAATCGTTTTGCAATTCCTATGATAGGCACTTTTTCAGAAATCCCTAACTTGTCCAAACTTTCTATAGCACTGCTCAGCTGACCTTTTCCTCCATCCACTACGATTAAATTTGGCAATTCTTCGCCTTCGTCCAGCATTCTTTTATACCTTCTATATACTACTTCTTTCATCGTATCAAAATCATTGGGCCCTTCCACCGATTTGACATGAAAATGGCGGTAATCTTTTTTGGCTGGTTTTCCGCCTTTGAACACTACACAAGCCGATACAGGGCTAGTTCCTTGAATATTACTATTATCAAAACACTCAATATGCGCAGGCAGCTCTGTCAATTTTAGCTTATCTTGCAATTCTTTTAAAATATTAAATTCGCTTCTTCTTTTCTGAAATTTGGGATCTACAACCAAACTCATCGCATAACTTCTCGCATTGATATAACACAAATCCAATAGTTTTTTCTTATCGCCAAGCAATGGAATCGTCATTCTTTTTGACAAAGGCAATTTTGAAACTTCTAATGGTACGAGAACTTCTTTTACGTCGGGATGTTCCAAGAGTAGGGTTTGTATGACGTGGTCATATATTTCAATATCGGTTTCTTCCAATTTGGTTTCTACTTCATAACTCTTTGTAGCTACCACCGTTCCATTGATTACTTTCAAATAATTAATTACTTTTTTTTCGGTAGAGGTATAAATATTCAAAGCCAAAATTTCGTGTAAAGAAGGGTTGAAAATCACGGATTTGGTTTCAAAATCCTTTAATTTCAAAATCCGTTGCTTCCACTTTTCGGCGGATTCAAACTCTAAATTCTCAGCGGACTTATCCATTTGATTTTGCATAAATTCTTTTAATTCGCTGAATTTTCCTTTCAAAATTTCTCGAATTCGCCTAATGGATAAATTGTATTCTTCTTCTTTATGGAAGCCTACACAGGGTGCATTACAATTGCCAATATGATATTCTAGACAAACTTTATACTTCTTTTGGGCAATTTTTTCTGGTGCTAAATTGAGATTACAGGTTCGTAATGGAAATATAGTTTTAAGCGTGTTAAAAACTTCCTTCGCAAATAAAACACTGGTATAAGGTCCCAAATATTCCGAGCCATCTTTGATATATTTTCGAGTAAAAAACACTCTTGGAAACGATTCTTTTTTGATTGCGATAAATGGATAGGTCTTATCATCTTTTAATCGAATATTGTATTTGGGTTGAAATTCTTTAATCAGTCCATTTTCAAGTATCAACGCATCATTTTCGTTGGACACAACCGTAAATTCAATGCGTTCGGCCAATTTCACCATCATCTTGATACGACTGGCAGTTTGTCTATTATCTACAAAATACTGCGAAATTCTTTTTTTTAGATTTTTAGCTTTGCCTACATATAAAATCGTTCCTTTGGAGTCGATATATTTATACACCCCAGCCTGAGTGGGCAGTGTATCTTTTATCAATTCAAATTCTTCAATTGTCATTGAGCAAATCTAAGGCGATTTTGGGAAAATGAAGCGGATTTTTTGGAAATAAAAAAAGGATGAGCTATTAAAACTCATCCTTTCTTTTAAAAAATTAAGACTTAGTATTTAAAATCTTATCTGATGACTGTTAACTTTTTTGTATCAACAACTTTGTTATCAACAATTAAAGAATAAAAATACGTTTGGGCAGCATAATGACCTAATTGAATTTTAACAGATCCTTTTCCTTGAGATCCATCTAACATTATGGTTTCCATACTTTTACCTTCCAAAGAATTGATTTGAATAGAAACATTATTGTATTTTTTAGATAAATAAAAATTAATTAACGCTTCATTATCTGTTGGATTTGGAATACTTTGATATAAAGCATCTACATCCTCAACATTTTGTTTGGCTTTTTCTAATCCAGCGCATCCACTTTCACACAATAATGAGATAGATTTTTCAAGAAGTTCAAATTTTTCTTTAAACATTTGATTTTCAGATTTCAATTGATTCATTTCTTTGTTCATTGCATCGATATCTACATTTGAAGAAGAAGCTATACTTGAAACCTTATTTCCAGATTTCAACGCATCAATTTGATTTTGTTGTTCTTTGATAGCTTCAACTAAAACAGGTATTAATTCTGTATAATTGACCCCTAATTGTCTATTTTCATCCTCAATCACAAGTTCTGGAAGAACCTCTCTAATTTCTTGAGCAATAAATCCAATATGTCTACCATTATCCACTCCCGTTTTCTTTTGAAATTCTGATGACCAATTATATGTTTTTCCTTTCAAACTTTTAACAATTGATAAAGCTTCTTTCAAATCTTTAACATCTGTTTTTAATTTTCCATCTGAAGTAACAATACTCATTGTACTTCTCAAAACACCGTTTACTTCTAGTTTCACATTTCCACTTGAAAGTGGAACATTAGAACCAATTGTTGCACCAGAATAGCTACTGTATGTAAATCCTGAACTTACTCCTACTCCAACACTGGTTCCATTATCAAAAACTTGTGAACAAGTATATGAATTAGGACCATTTAATCTTGGAATAGAGCCAGAAACATTACAAGAATTTGTTGTGTTTCCTGTTCCTTGTTTATCATCAACTAATATTACATCTCCTGTAGCATTTACCGACAATACTTTATTAGTTGAATTAATTAAAGAAGAAGAACTATTTGTCAAATTTGTAAATCTTAAACCAGAATTATTAGCAGAACCGTGAGTGATTTCAAGCTTGTTATTTGGTGTAGTAGTATTGATCCCTATATTTGCTGATGAAGTATTAATATACAATGCGTCTCTACTTGCACTGTTTGCCCAAATTGCTAAGTTATTAGTATTTGCAGGTCTATATATAACACTTGTATGAGTTCCATTATTTGCAAAAGTTAATCTAGATTGTAAACTACTTAAACCATCTATTGTTAATCCTCTAAATCCAGAATTGTTATAAACGGTAAGTGCATCAGCAGGCAAAATAGTTCCTACTCCGACATTTCCATTTGAAGTAATAGTCATTTTTTCCGAATTATTTGTAAAAAATCTTAATGGATTCGTATTTGCATTAGTAATACCTATAATATTGTTCGTTGATGTAATATTTGTATTATTTCCTCCAAGACTCCAAAAACTTCCTGTTGCACTTGGCAAAGTTATTGAGTTTGAAACAACACCATTTACTGTAGAAGTTAATGTACTTCCGCTTAAATTTAACGTATTGGTAGTCGTAGTTATTCCTTGTTTATCATCTACTAAAATTACATCTCCTGAAGCATTTACAGACAATACTTTATTAGTAGCATTAACTATAGAAGAGGAATTATTAGTCAAATTTGTAAATCTCAGACCAGAATTATTGGCTGTTCCGTGAGTAATTTCGAGTTTGTTTTGTGGTGTTATTGAACCTATTCCAACATTTCCTGTATTTAAAATGACCATTTTAGGTGAGTAATTTGTAATGAAAGCCAGTGAATGATTACTTGTCGTGCCATTTAACCCCCATGCTCCATTCAATCCATTCCATCCTCCTAATGAACTATGTGAATACATTCCATTATTGACTCTAGCGGTTATTGTTGTAGCTATTATTTTAGAATGGTCATTGCCGTTTACATCCAAAATACGCCCCCAACCATTTGGATTTCCATTATCTGGTGTACTAGTTCCAACACCCACATTTCCATTTGAGGTAATAGTCATTTTCTCCGAATTATTGGTGAAAAATCTTAATGGATTCGAATTTGCATTAGTAATACCTATAATATTGATCGTTGATGTTATATTTGTATTCCCTCCAAGATTCCATGAATTAGCAGTTGTTGATGGAAGCGTAATTGTATTTGATCTAATACCACTAACTGTACTAAAGAGTGTATTTCCAACCAAAGATAGTGTATTAGTAATTAATGGTGAAGGTCCAACTGGACCTT
>JBIPPG010000151.1:0-6337 GCA_044368545.1 Chitinophagales bacterium
TAATAGTACTAAAAATTGGGTAGTAAATGGAGGTGTACAGTCCTATAAGACTTTTGATGATATGGCCAAGCAGTACAAGCAAGACCCAATGTGGAGTATGGTGTCTAATCTAATAAATATAGGAGGAGCGCTTACGGGTGGAGTTGATATATTGTCTGGTAATACAATTCTTGAAGCCATAGATCTAGTAGGTCCAGTTTTTGGGGTGCAAATAGAAGATTCTGTCAAAAGAAGTAAAATAAAAAATAAAAATATTACATTGGGGCAGATAATTTCTAGTGGGGCTAATTATTTATCCTTGATGAAAGGAATGCCAAATGCATCTATTATGGAGTTTGAGCTTCAGTTGCAGGGGAGAGTGTATAATAGAAGTAAAATGACAGCTATCAATAATATAACCTTTTATACACCAGGGAGTTATTTGAGCAATTTATCAAATAAGTCATGGTCTAGATATCCTATGTATAATGAGGCTATGGGAGTATTTGCACTACTAGAAAAACCTTCGGTGTCTTATGATGTTTCATATACTACTGAGAGTTTTCAAGAACCTTACTACAATGGAAATAATAATACAAATAAGCTTAATAATTTTTTTATAAAATTTGATAAGCCTATAGAATATACTCTAAATCCAGCGGCAGAGATAAATTTAAGCAAATCTGAAATAAAAGCATTACTTGAATTTCATGGCTCACTTATATTTAAAAGTAATGCAAAAGCTTCGCCCTATCCTAATGATCCATATTATGCTTGTGATAATGATAAAATTTATATGAAATCAATCATAGATAAGCTCAGAGATTCATTTTCGGATGAATTTTTGTTTTTGGATTATTATACTTCAAATAATGATGATACTATTTTGTTTAAAATTGTTTCAAAGGGTATACCTATTGACAATGTAGATAAGGTTTATATAGAAAAAAGAATTAATACAATTGTAGGTCATTCTACATTGAGTTCATTTAATACTGGTGGTGGAGAAAATAATATTTGTAAAATAGAATTTAATTTCCCTACAGAATCTTTTCTGAAATTTGATTGTAGTTTTACTCATCTAAAAAATGAATATGGAATAGAAAATAAATCTAAATATATATACACATATAGTTTTAATTCTAATAAAATAGATGCATATAATTATAGCACAATACAACAAACTGAGGGAGATTATAACAGTGTCATTTATACTAAAAAATATCCTACTGGTCTCAAAAACACTTTGATTTCAAATAAATCAAATTTATCTGTTGATGATATGAAGATAAGTGGAAATTTTGTTTATACCTCAAATCAAGTAATTGTTTGTGATAATTTGGATATTATTAATAGTATGTTGAGTACAAATCTAAATGTAAATGTTACTTTTATTGTCTATGGTTCAGCAAATGTTTTAAATTCAATAATTAGTCCAAATATAACAATAATACCTATGAAATCATTTTACAATGACGATTTGTTGGAACCTGTCTCTAATACAAAGGTAAAAGAGTTTTGTAATGGGGCAAAATACAAAGCTAAAGAACCTTTAAAATCAGTTAGAAATTATGAATCAGTTAAAGATTTTAACTCCTCTTCCTCCATCTCCCTCCACCCCAACCCAACCTCCTCTAAAACTACGCTTACTTTATCGGGATATGAAAATACGAGTGTGAGTGTGATGATTTTTGATTTGGTAGGGCGCGAAGTATATACGCAGCTAGAAAAAGACATTACGGCTAGAGAACATCAAGCGGTACTGAATACAGAATCGTTGCAGGCAGGTACATATATCGTTAAAGTCTTTAACGGTACAGAAGAAAAAATTGCTAAGTTGGTTATTTTGAAAAACTAAAAAAGATATTTATTTTTTTTGAAAGGCACTACAATTGTAGTGCCTTTTTAAGTAGGTATAGTGAAGCGCTAAGGATGGAAGCGGTATCCTCTGAAACGAAGTGTAAGAGATAGAAGCGGATAGCGGGAAATAGCTCCCAAATTTTATTATAATATTTGATTTTATAGGCAATATTTTCTAAAAGCATTCCCTCTTTATTTTTTTTTTGTTAATTTTGCTTTGCGAATCTATCATAAAATCGCAGAGATACCTATTAATGATTGCTCAAAAAGAAATTCATTCCATAGACCAATTGGATTTGCTAGCACGAAAAATCGTGGAGGGCTATCTAATGGGCTTGCACAAAAGTCCGTTTCACGGGTTCTCGGCTGAGTTTAGGGAGCATAGGCTCTACAATACGGGCGATCCTTTGAAGTCCATAGACCAGAAAGTTTTTGCACGAACGGATAAGTTATTTGTCAAAAAATTTGATGAAGAAACCAACCTCAAATGCCAAATGGTATTGGACGTATCGCATTCGATGTTTTTCCCAAAAGATTCGGGCAAGAATAAGTTGGATTTTTCGATAGTAGCTATTGCCAGCCTCATTCGATTGCTGAAAAAACAGCGCGATGCCTTTGGATTGACTACTTTTTCTAGCGATATTCTTCAGCAAGTAGATGCCAAATTGAGCGAAAAAAACAAACAACAAATTTATGCGATTTTGAGTCAATATTTGAACAATCAGCAACCGCCACAGCAAACTTCAAATATTTGCGATAGCCTCAATAAAGTAGCGGCAAGTATCCAAAAACGCTCATTGGTGATTATTTTTACCGATTTGTTTGAGTCGTTTCAGACACAAGATACAGCTTTTGAAGAGCGTTTTATCAAAGCGATACAGCATTTATCTTTCAAAAAAAATGAAGTGATTCTTTTTAATGTGATGAAACATAAAGAAGAAGTGGATTTTGAATTTGAAAATAAACCGATTGAATATATCGATATTGAATCGGGCGAATCGATTAAATTGGCATCCAATCAGCTTCAATCGCAGTATCAATCGGCTATGTCATCGAAACTAGATTATATCAAAACCAAATGCATTCACTTGGGCATAGATTTTGTGGAGGTGGATATAGACCGCGATTATCATATTATATTAGACACATTTTTGAGAAAACGTACCAAATTAGGATAAAATTAAGTAAAAAATTTAAAGATTATGAACCCAGATCCTCTTCCCCATTCCATATTTGAAAATACCGAAATAGCGTATAGCTACAAATCGGATAGTGAACTCAAAAAAGCGTTTTATTTATTCAAAATGATGAATAATCCTTTTTTGGTAAAATTGGGCAATAAGGCCATTAATTTGATGCTCAAATTGCATTTTCCAATTTATGGAATCATCCGAAATACAATTTATGAACAATTTTGTGGTGGTGAATCCTTGGAAAAATCCCTCAAGGTTATCAAAAATCTTGAAAAACATCAAATTGAAACACTCTTAAACTATAGTGTAGAAGGTCTTGAAGATGCTAAATCGTATTTATTTACCTTTGAAAAAACGCTGGAGGCTATTCAATTTGCAAAAGAAAATCAAAGCATTCGTGCGGTTTGTATCAAGTTTACGGGATTTGCAAAAATTGATATTTGGATTAAGCTTCAAAAAGGCGAATCGCTCAACGAAGCCGAACGTTCGGAATATGAACAAGCCAAATATTATATCGATACATTGTGTCAAGAAGCTGTAAAATCAAGCGTACAACTATATGTAGACGCCGAAGAAAGTTGGTTTCAGGACAGTATAGATGCATTGGCAGATAAAATGATGCTGAAATATAATCAACAGGAAGCCATTGTTTTTAATACCTACCAAATGTACCGAAATGATAAATTAGCGTATTTGCAAAAAAGTATAGAAACGGCTAAAGAAAATGGATACATTCTAGGCGCAAAACTGGTGCGTGGTGCGTATGTAGAAAAAGAAAATGAATACGCGAGTCAGCACGGTATACCGTCGCCTATTCACAAATCAAAAGAAGCAACTGATATCGATTTTGACAAAGGAATTGCATTGTGTATTGAACATATAGAAACCGTTTCTATATGTTGTGCCTCGCATAATGAAAAATCAAACCTTTTGTTTTTGGAAGGATTGAAGAATAAAGGTATTCCATTGAATCACAAACACGTATGTAGTTCACAATTATTTGGAATGAGCGATAATATCACCTACAATATGGGAAATGAAGGCATCAAAATGGCTAAATATCTACCATTTGGGCCTATTAAAGAAGTTATCCCATATTTGATAAGACGTTCGCAAGAAAACACTTCTATGGAAGGACAATCTTCGCGAGAATTCACGCTTTTGAGCAAAGAAGTAAAACGTAGAGGTATTTAAAAAAAGAAAAAATTATGAGACTTTTTATATGTATTTTGATACCCTTTGTTGTAGGTATGCTGTCAAGTTGGCTTTCTATTGCAGGCGTAGATACATGGTATTTTACAATTAATAAACCAAGTTTTTCGCCACCCAATTGGGTTTTTGGTCCTGTGTGGTCATTTTTGTATCTTTGTATTGGATACTCTTTTTATCTCATCACTAAAAATGCTCCAAAATTAATCAAAAAGTGGAATTTCATATTTATCACAGAACAATTTTTATGTTTCACATTTACAATCGTTATGTTTCGATTCCATGCAATTGATTTAGCATTTATAAATATTCTACTGCTTTGGCTTTTAATTATATATAAAATATATTTTTATATCCAGCATAATCTTAAAGCAACTCTTTTTCAAATTCCATTCATTTTATGGGTGAGTTTTGCTATGTTTTTGAATGGGGCGTTGTGGAGTTTGAATAGGTAGGGGGTTGTCAATATATTATTTCCACTTGAGTAATCGCCAAACCAATATTTTATGTAAGACCACGGATAAATTTTTCTTAGTTTACTAGCTATTAATGAAAAATTTTCCGAGGTGACGAACCGCAACAAAATTAATACATCTCACCACGTCATTCCCGAATTTTTGCAGCCAAAACTTTAAAATAAAACACCAATTGTTATTCAAAAATATCGGGAATCTCTAAAGATCTTTATGATTTGTTAAATATAAAAAAAGCCAAAAATAAATCATTAAAAAATAGGCTAATATTTTTTTCTACGAGTTCTGAACAAAAATTTCGCTCAAAATAATTCCTGCTGAAACCGATACATTTAGTGAGTCAAAAGCTGTTTTATCCATTGGGATAGTAACTTTATGCGTCAATTTTTCAATAACATTGTAGCTAATACCTCTCCCCTCGCTGCCTAGCACCAAAATACTTGGCAAAGTCCAATCAATTTCGCGATAGCTTTGATTTGATTTTTCGGTAGCTCCTACGATTTGAAATCCACAATCGATAAAATATTCCAATTGCTCAATAGGATTGTCTATTCTACAAATAGGCAACTGCGACAATGCGCCAGCACTGGTTTTGATGGCATCGGCGGTTACCGTTACCGAGTTTTTATTGGGAATCAAAATGGCATCAATATTGAAGCAAAGTGCACTACGAGCTATAGCTCCAAAATTACGGACATCGGTCAAATTATCCAAAAAGATAAACGTACAATGTTTGCCTTCATCCAATTTTTGAAAATAAATATCTTCAATTTTTGCATATTCATAATCCGAAATAAAAGCGACCACGCCTTGGTGGCTTATTTTGCTATCCTTATAAAATGGATATAAAACATAATTGATTTTTTCGATAGGTACTTTTCTTACAGGAATATTTTTTTCGGCACAGATGCTGAAAATTTTCTGAATCTCTTCGCCGTGCGCATTTTTTGCTACATATACTTGTTCTATATTTTGACCGCTGTTGATAGATTCGATAATGGAATTACGACCAAATAATATATCTTTTTTCTTCATTTTTAGTTATTTATACTCCGCTATTTTGACTGGAGAAATTTTTGTAATAAATATTAGAGGCACAAAGGTAGTGATAAAACAAACGATAAGAGTCAATAAATTAATCCAAAGAACTTTTATCCAATCAAAATAAACAGGTGCATAGTCTACATAATATATGTCTTCTTGAAGTGTGATTATATGAAATTTATATTGCAGAAATGCTAAGATAAAAGCGATAATATTTCCCCAAAACAATCCTTGAAGTATAATTTGAATAATTTGAAATAAAAATAATTTGAAAATCGATGAATTATCCGCTCCAAATACTTTGAGAAGTCCTATTAAATTGACGCGTTCTAAAATGAAAATACTCATACTCGAAATGATATTAATCATTGCCACAATTAACATAATAAAAATTATTATCCGTTCATTTTGAGTCATCAATTTGAGCCAGTCGAATAATTGTGGAAAAATACTATAAATGGTACTTACGTTTAAATTGGGAAGTGTATTATAAAGCGTTTCTGCTGTAGATTCTATTTTGGATTTATCTTTTACATATACTTCTATAGCACTATATTGATTTGTTTTCCAATGATTCAA
>JBIPPG010000095.1:0-8353 GCA_044368545.1 Chitinophagales bacterium
TAAATCGTTCCCAGCGGATCATCATAAACTTGTCGCCAACCTCTGTAATTATTGCCCCAAACCCTTCTAGATTCTTCCTGTCGGCCATAAACTCTGCCAATTCATTATGATTAAAAACTTTATATGTAGGATGATGCGAATCGTTACTGATTTTTTTAATGCCCAATTTTTTGACCCAATTATGAATAGATACATGACTAATGCCGAGCAATCTCTCTATTTCTCTAGCGCTAATACCTTCAATATAGAGTTGCATTGCTTTGGTGATATAGTAGTCGTCTATTTGTTTCCCCATTTTATTAACAGTGTAATAATAGGCACAAGACTTGCATTTATATCGCTGTCTATTAGAGATGATGCCACTTTTTACGTATTGATAGCTATTGCATTTTGGACATTTTATTTCTTGCATTTTGTAAGATTTTTATAAAAAAATGAAAAAAAATCGAAAAAACATATATTATTTTAACGCAAATATACTAAATTAACAGCAAAACAAGTAAAAATTATTTACAATGCTCGTTAACACAAAGAAAATCAATGCGTTGTGATGTTTTTTTAAAAGATATAATTTTAAAGGTAGAATTAATTTATTATACAAATACAACATTTTGACCTTAAAATGTTATATTTTGTTAAATTTTATATGCTTGATTAAATCTTTATGGATATTTGCCGTCCAAAAAAAAAGTATAATAATGAAAGGATTTGCAATATTTTGCTTATTAATATTAATGAATAGCTGTTCTAGCGGCTCAAAAAACAAAGAGTCGGATTTTGTAGAAGTAAAAGATGTCAAAATTGTAAATCATCAAAAGGATACAAACAACGTATCAGTGTTTAATAATGATAGCATAGTAGGACATTGGTTTCAGCCACACGCCGCAATGATAAACATAACGTTTTCTAAAAATGGAAAATTTGAGTTTAATACTTTTGACAGTAAAACGATGCAAGACGAAAAACTAACGGGAATATATTCTGTAGAAGGTCAAAAAGTAATATTGAAAATTACAAATTCGGAAAGAAAAGAAGACTTTTTTGAAATAAAAACAAACGAAGGAGGATATTATTTAGAGAAAGAAGGGTTTTTATTTAGTTAAATCCTAGACCTTATATTTTTTCAAAATATCCCGAAGCTCTGTTTTTTTGAACTTCGTTCCATTGAAAATATTTTCCATTCATTACAATATATACACCCACCGGAAGTGTTTGTACAAATGCAAATGCACTACCTAGGTTAAACATACCATCGCTACTTCCTAGTGAATAAGGAATTAAAGCACCAGTAAAAACAATGGTTTTATTGAGGTTTTCTTTTGCCAAAAAAGCGGCTGTATCGGTGATGGTATCGGTTCCGTGGGTAATTAAGATTTTATCTTCTACCGTAGATTTACAATGTGAGAGAATTTTTTCTCTATCGGTATCGGTCATTTCCAAGCTATCAATCATCATAAGGGTCTCAATAGTATAAGGCATCGTACAACGACCTTTTTGAAGCATTTCGTCTATATTGGTTTGATTGAAATACAATCTGCCATTGATCATATCATATTCTTTGTCAAAAGTGCCACCAGTAGCGAAAATTCGTATCATATTTTATTTTTTTGAAAGACTAATTTTTTTCAAATTCAAAGTTTTTTAATTCTTTTCCTTTTGCAAAGGCCAAAATTACAAAAAATATGGTCATACACCCTCCAAAAATTACAGAGCGAATTGTGCCCATATATTGAGCTGCCATACCACTTTCAAAAGCGCCAATTTCATTGCTAGAAGAGATAAACATTTGATTGACAGAGGTTACACGAGCTTTCATATTCTCTGGAGTTTCCATAATAAGGAGTGTTCCGCGCACAATTACACTCACCGCATCAAAAGCGCCAATAAGGAAAAGCGCTCCTAAAGATAGATAAATAGATTTGGAAATAGCAAAAACAATCGTAAATACACCAAACAAAAATACGCTAATCAAAAGCCATTTTCCGGCATTTTTGTGCAAAGGCTTTGCCGCTAAGAAAAACATCATAATGGCCGAGCCAAGTGGCATTGCCGCTTTGAGCATTCCATATCCCGAGGATCCTACGTGCAAAATATCTTCTGCAAATACAGGCAAAAGCGCAACCGCACCTCCAAAGAGAACCGCAAACAAATCTAACGAAATAGCCCAAAGCAGTATTTTATTATTAAAAACGTATTCCAATCCTTCTTTTATTTGAGCAATGGAATTTTCGATACTAAAAGGTAAGGTGTTATGACTAGGCGATTTGGGCAATAAGAAAACCGAAAATACACTAATAGAAAGTAAAAACGATACAATAATAATAGAATAAAGTTCGCCAATCTGATACACCAAAAAACCGCCTAAAATAGGCCCCAAAATGGCACCAATCTGCCACGCATTGCTATTGATAGCCGAATATCGAGGGGTTTGATCTTTGGGGATAATGTGCGAAAACATAGAAACCGAAGCACTTGGTCCCAAACTGCCTATAAGTCCCATCATAAAAACGATGGCAAAAAAAGAATATTTGAGATAAATAGGGTTTCCCTTAAAAAAATAAACGGATAATACTAGCAAGACACTCAGCAAAAAATAGGAAGAAACCACAAAAGACAACGCTTTTCGTTTTTCCATACGCTCAACAATATAGCCCGCAGGGAGCGACATTAAAATTCTAGGCAAGGCTTCATATAACCCCAACAATCCAAGAGAAAGAGGCTCTTTTGTAACTTTATATAACAAGTAGCTCAAAATGGTCATTTTCATTTGCATAGCTACAGTAGTAAAAAAGCGGAAAGACAATAGGTGTAAAAAAGATTTTGGCATCATTATTTTCGATTCAACTTGTTTAATACGTTTGCTATAAATTGTTTTTCTTGATTTTTCTTAGAAGCAACAAAAGGCATAAAAAATCCGCCACCAAGTATTGCCAATTTGTTCATTTTGAAATGAATATGCTGTGAAATCCCAAAACCAAGGACATTAAAAAAAATATTTTGAGAATAATGGGTGTCTATCAATTTGAAAATTTCTTCCTCTTCTTCTTTATTATTCGTCAATAGTCCGTCCGTAGCTAAAATAATCAAGCTGTTTTCACCAAGATTTTCTTTAATAGCTTCATAAGCTTTTTCTATTCCCACGGCTCCTTTCGTGCCACCCACGGTTTGAATATCATCTATCGTCAATTTTACAGCATCTTTGTCTTCAAGATTTGATAGAGGCCATACTACTTTAGTTTCATAATTAAATGTAATAAGCGCAACTTGGTCTTGAGGTTTAAGAACATCGATGAGATTTTTTAAGGTTTCTTTTAACAAATCCATTTTAAAAGGCTTGTTCATAGAAGAGGAAATATCTATTAAAAACACAATTCGAGCACCGGTTCTATCTTTGGAAGCTTTTGGAGGTGTTGATTTTGAAGGGGATACTATTTCTTCTTTTTTTACAGAGGTTTCTTCTTTTTCAAAATCTTGAAAAGCAACGATTTTGGGAGCAGGTGGAGGAATAACTTTTTCTATAGGTTTTACTGGCGTCTCTTTGGGCTTTTGAACGGCAATTTCTCTACTTTTTTCAATTCGTTTTGGGCTGTCCACAATTGGTTTTGTAAAAGAGAAAAAAGTATCTTTCATTATCTTTTTTTCTTCTTCAATAGGTTTTTTCTTTAATAAAAAATAGACCGTATTGTGTTCATCATCTATTTCTCGGCTACTTTCTTTTTCATAGTCTTTTACAAAAAACTCATAAATATATTCCCCCGGAGGAATAATATTAGCCATAAGTCCTTTCTCATCGGAGTACCCAATATAGGCCTTGCTATTTTTGACGCCCATAATTTGAATCTTAGCATAAGGAATCGGTTTTCGGGTATCGGCGTCTAATACATAGAATTGAACGGTTTTTTCAGACTCTAAATTTATTTCGGTATTGCTTTGAACAAAACTTGGGTTTTTGCCCGTATTTTCTTTTGAAAAACTTTTAATTACTCCATTGATAGTGAGCTCTACGCCTATATCATTTGTGGTATAAACTATGAATTTTTTTGTAAAAGCACCTATGTTTTCGGAGAAATATTTTACTACAAAAAATCCGCTTTCTCCTGGAGCCACTGTTTTTCTTTGAAAATGAACGTCTAAGTCTATTTCTGCTCTGAAAGGTTTGAAAACCAAGGTTTCTTTTGTGTTGTTGATGTAATTAAACGTAATGATATGATTCTCAAAAAAAGTAACATCCCCTATATTTTTATTGGTTTCCACGTAGCTCATTTTTCCCTCTTGAGCCGAAGTAAAAAGGGTAAAACAAATACAAAAAGATAGAAAAAAAGACCTCAACATTCAAAATTTATTTTACAAAAGTAAGTAAAAATAATTAGTCCATTGTTTCATTTACATAATAATATGTTGCGAAAAATAGTATGTCCTATGTTTTTTTGTTGTAGCTTTGTCTTTTTAATCATAATGCTAAATTGATTTTTATGAAAAAGTTACTAATTTTTTTCTTAAGTATTTGTACTTCAATGTTTTCTCAAACAGCTATTGAATATTCATATTGGAAAGTAAAAGATAAAGATTTTGAATTGGCGAGAGAATTCAATACAGAAAATTATAAGGAATATTTCAATACAGAAGGAAAAATAACGAGAAAAGAAGGAACGGGATTTAATACTTTTATAGAAGAATATAAGTATGATGCTATGGGAAGATTGTCAGAAAAGGTGTTTAAAGACGAAAATAATATGGCTTCGGATTTAGTACGTTACCAATACAACGAAAGTGGTGTATTGGCTCAGGAAATCAATACCTTTAAAAGCTTGAAGTGGAACTATTATAATAATCGAAAAAACGAAAAAACAAAAAAGGTTCTGCTTAATGACAGAGATTTGCCCGAAGAAGAAACCCTTTTTACTTATATTATAGATGAAACAGGACTTAAAACAGAAATAGAATTGACGACAAATGTGTATACGTATACATTAAACCACAAGGTTGTAAAATACAACAACAGAGGATTGATAGAGGAAGAGCATATCAAGTCCGATGCGAGCTTATTGCCCAATAATCAAAAACATAAAGTACTACTCTACAAGTATAAATACGAATTTGATGAAAACGACAAATGGGTAAAAAAAACAATCTACTTAAACGGTGCTATAATTGGACAAGTAAGAAGAAAGTTCATAGACTAGGCTTTGCCAATACCACGTTCTTTTACTCTTTGTTTTATTTCGTCCAAAATAGCTGGATCGTCTATTGTTGATGGAATCGTATAAGGAATACCGTCTACTATTTTACGTATTTTCTTTCTCAAAATTTTTCCACTTCGTGTTTTTGGAAGTCTTTTTACCACAATAGTATTTCTATAAAATGCTACTGCGCCAATTTTTTCTCTTACCAATGCAATGGTTTGAGCTTCTATTTCTTCTTCGGATAGTGAAATTCCATCTTTCAACACCACAAGCCCAATAGGACGTTGCCCACGGAGTTCGTCTTCTATTCCCATTACTGCACATTCGGCTATAGCAGGGTGTGCAGCCAATATTTCTTCCATTTCGCCCGTACTCAATCGATGACCTGCCACATTGATGACATCATCAATTCGACCCATAATAAAATAATAGCCCTCGGAATCGATATACCCACCATCGCCCGACATATAATATCCTTCAAATCTACTTAAATAGGTTTCTTTAAATCCTTCGGTATTGTTCCATAAAGTAGGCAAGCATCCTGGAGGCAAAGGCAATTTGACACAAACATACCCTTCTTCTTTTCCATTCACTTTATCGCCTGCTTCATTGAGAATATCGATTTCAAATCCACAAACAGGGAAATTGCTACTACCCGCTTTGGAAGGCAAGTATTCGTCGCCATATTGAATCGCCAGCATAGGCCAGCCACTTTCGGTTTGCCACCAATGGTCAATAATAGGTTTTTGGAGCAATTCGCCTGCCCATTCGTAGGTAGCAGGATCGCATCGTTCGCCAGCAAGAAACAATACGTTCAATGCCGATAAATCATATTTTTTCATCAAATCCCCATTCGGGTCTTCTTTTTTGATAGCTCTAATAGCCGTAGGAGCGGTAAACATACTTTTCACCTTATGGTCGGCACATACTTTCCAGAAAGTTCCTGCATCGGGCGTTTTGATTGGTTTCCCTTCAAACAAAATACTTGCACAACCTTGGAGCAAAGGACCATATACAATATAGCTATGACCTACTACCCATCCCACATCGCTTGCCGCCCAGAAGGTATCGCCTGCGTCAACATTATAAATGTGTTTCATACTGTATTTCAGCACAGTAGCGTATCCTCCCGTATCTCTCACAATGCCCTTTGGCTTTCCTGTAGTTCCACTGGTATACAATACATAGAGCGGATGCGTAGCATTTACGGCTACAGGTTCTGCTTCCGAAGCCGCAGCCATCAACGTAGCATAGTCAAAATCATAATTTTCTTTAAAAGAAATCGTTACATCGGGTCTTTGAACAATAATTGTAGCTAAGGGTTTGTGTTCGCTTTCTTCTATCGCTTTGTCAAGCAAAGGTTTATATTCTATTTTTTTGTCAAATTCAATGCCATAGCTAGCACTAACCATTATTTTGGGTTTGGCATCGTCAATTCTTACTGCTAACTCGTGCGGCGCAAACCCACCAAACACCACGCTATGAATAGCGCCAATACGTGCGCAAGCTAGCATAGCCACTACGGCCTCAGGAATCATAGGCATATAAATGACAACAGTATCGCCTTTTTCAACGCCTTTTGAAATCAAAACTGATGCAAATTTGGCAACTTCGGACTTTAGTTGATTATAGGTAAATTTTTTGACACTTTGTTTTGATGGGCTGTCATATATAAGAGCTACATTTTCGCCTCTTCCTGCTTCTATGTGTACATCCAAGCATAAATAACTCATATTCAACTCCCCATCGGCAAACCATTGATACAAATCTTCATTATTTTTTGATAATATAGAAGTAGGTTCTTTGAACCATTTCAAGTCTTTGGATTGATTTTTCCAAAACCCTTCTTTGTTCTCAATACTTTCTCTGTAACTGTTTTGATAGGCTCCCATTACGAATTTATTATTTTTTTTTGATGAGCCAAAAGTAAAGGGATTTTTTAACAAAGCGATGTATATCGTGTTAAAATAAGATATATTTACTTTTTTTAGCAATCAGAATTTTATGCGCTATATTTGTATTTAAAATATAAAAATAGTATAGCACGCAGAAAACGATATTGATAAATAAATCCTAGTAAATTTTAACTATTTCATAATTTTTATTTATTTTAAATCGTTAGTTTTTATTAATAAATTCTTTTACTACTATGCTTTATATAAATAAATCTTTCTACTTTGTTAAATTTAATCTTGTTTATTGTTTTTTTGAAAATTATATAATTTTACCAATAAAGATATTTGCCCCCTATGATTTACCTCATCTTCTATTATATGATACAACCACCAAAGTGTATTGTTTTTATTATTATTTGTTTCATATATAGTCCAAAGATTTGATACTTCAATTTCTTTTAAATATTCAATCATTTCTTCAAGATTTTTGGTTAGTAGTTCTTTATACTCTTCCAAATTTCTTTTACCAATTAATTCTGGAATATATTCACCCATAGTCGCAGCAGGAATTATGACTTCTTCTTCTAATGGAGTCATTGGTCTACGGTCAATACAACAAATTTTTATTAAATCTTTCAAACAAAGAATATGTTCCAAAAGACAACTTATAGAGTTCCATTCTTTAGAAAATTGCCAATGTAAAACCTCTTCAGAAATATTTTGTATTCTAGCCAATGTGGTAGCCCTAGCATCTATTGCTGCACCAATTAGAACGTCTATTGCTGCTGAATTGCTAACATCATTTTGGATATAATTGGGGCGATTCATAAATTAAAATGTTTTGTTTAAAGCAAAATTAAAAAAATTTTTTAAAAAGAATCAAAAAACTTAATAAAATGTAAATTCAACCAAATTTTGTATATATTTGTTGCAAAAATAAATAAATGAGAAAGAAACTTTTTATTCTAGCAAATTTAGTTTTTGGTATGACGTATTCACAAGGTTGTAGCGATGCGGGATTTTGTACTTTAGCCAATTTCAAGCCAATGAGCACAGAGGAAAAACCCTTGGAAAACACTATTAAATCGGGTATATCGGTAGGAGGAGCCGATCATAATATTACAATAGTTTCTATTTATAAAGAATACAATTATAAAAAAGATAAGTATTCGTTTGGTGCCAAAGCTACCTTTTTGGCTCAAATAGGAAGTGAAGTTCAAACAGGAAATATTGGTGATATATACATTACCAATGGATATTCTTTTTTCAAAGATT
>JBIPPG010000096.1:0-8332 GCA_044368545.1 Chitinophagales bacterium
TCCCTTCGCAAATCGTTTGATTAATCGTAGAGGTTGTTTTCGGATTCACCGTTAAATTTAGAGTCAATATGGAGTCGCACCCTTTTACATTGACTAAAGTATCTAAATAAGCACCCGAAATCGTTCGATTAATTCCGTTAAATAAAAAGCTATTTCCTTGGCAAATCGTTTGATTGATTGTTCCAAAAGTCTTAGGATTTACCGTTAAATTAAGTGTCAAAATTGAATCACAGCCTTTAGAATTGACAAGCGTGTCTAAATAAGTCCCTGAAACGGTTCTGCTAATACCGTTAAACAAGAATGAACTGCCTTCACAAATCGTTTGATTTATAGTTCCAAAAGTTTTTGGATTTACGGTTAAAATTAATGTTCTAATAGAGTCACAACCTTTTGCATTGGCTCCAAAAAGTGTGTCAATATATGTTCCCGAAGTGGTTCTTCCAAGAAAGGAACTTCCCTCACAAATCGTTTGATTAAGAGTGGAGCTAGACAGAGGGTTAATTATTAACTGAACCGATGTGTCGTCACTTTTACAGCTAATTATTTTAATATCAATAGCATCTAAAAAATTTCCGATAGTTGCCCCGCCTGCAGCACTTACAGAATTGAATCTTAATGTGAAATTAGTGTCTGAAATAGTATTTGGTATTGTATAAATTAAAGAATTGAAAACCCAGGCGGTATTTCCTGCAGAAAAATTACCTAAATTGGTATATGGACCTCCAATTTTCCCAATTTCTACACTCATGACGTCTGTGCCAGATCTACCTCTATGTGCAAATGAAATTTCAATTTGATTTCCAGATTTTGCTATAAAATTCTGAAAGAGGGTAGAAACCATATTTGCATTTAGCTCTACAAATTGATTGCCACTATATGATGGAACACCTGAAAAACCATTACTCCAGACTTCAATCATTTGATCGCTAGCAGTAGTCTTCCAGCATGGAACATTATTTTGGTTTGTAATTAAAAAGTTAGCTCCGCTTATAACTTGATTATTTTCAAAGTCGGTATTACATAATATTGAAGTCTTTGTTTTTATATTTAGTCGATAAATACCTGCAATATTGGTTGTAAAACTAGCTACGTTTCCAGGAGAACTTTGACCATTTGGAACTGTCCAATTATAAATGTAGCTTCCAGATGGGGTAATAGCGGATATTGTGGTAATTTTATTTGAACAATTTGGATTAGGAATTATTGAAATCCCTGGTTTATTTGTAGCATTTACAGTTAAATTTAAAGTTCTAATAGAATCACATCCTTTTGAATTTCCATTTTTAATTGTATCAGTATATATGCCCGATATTGTTCTCCCCATAAATGTATCTCCCAAACAAATTGATTGATAAATGGTTGAAATTGTTATTGGATTTACAGTTAAGTTAAGAGTTAATATTGAATCGCAACCTTTCGCATTAACTATTGTGTCTAAATAAGCACCTGAAACAGTTCTGTTAATGCCGTTGAACAAAAACGAATTGCCTTCACAAATGGTTTGGTTAAAAGAGCCAAAAGTTTTTGGATTTACAGTTAAATTGAGCGTCAGGATAGAATCACAGCCTTTTGCATTTACTAAAGTGTCTAAATAAGCACCCGAAATAGTACGACTAATACCATTAAACAAGAACGAACTGCCTTCACAAATAGTCTGGCTAAATGAACCAAATGTTTTTGGATTCACCGTTAAATTGAGCGTCAAAATTGAATCGCAACCTTTTGCATTAACTAATGTATCTAAATAAGCGCCTGAAACCGTTCGATTGATTCCATTAAATAAAAAGCTATTTCCTTGACAAATCGTTTGATTAATTGTTCCAAAAGTTTTTGGATTTACTGTTAAAATTAATGTTCTAATAGAGTCGCAACCTTTTGCATTAGCTCCCAAAAGTGTATCGATATACGTTCCAGAAGTGGTTCTTCCGAGGAACGAACTGCCTTCACAAATAGTCAGGCTAAATGAACCAAATGTTTTCGGATTTACGGTTAAGTTGAGTGTTAAAATAGAATCGCAACCTTTTGCATTGACTAAAGTATCCAAATAAGCACCTGAAACAGTTCTATTAACGCCGTTGAACAAGAACGAACTGCTTTGACAAATCGTTTGATTAATTGTTCCAAAAGTTTTTGGATTCACGGTTAAGTTGAGTGTCAGGATAGAATCGCAACCTTTCGCATTGACTAAAGTATCCAAATAAGCACCTGAAACAGTTCTATTAACGCCGTTGAACAAGAACGAACTGCCTTGACAAATCGTTTGATTAATTGTTCCAAAAGTTTTTGGATTCACGGTTAAGTTGAGCGTCAGGATAGAATCGCAACCTTTCGCATTGATTAACGTATCCAAATAAGCACCTGAAACAGTTCTATTAACGCCGTTGAACAAAAACGAACTGCCTTCACAAATCGTTTGGCTAAAAGAACCAAATGTTTTCGGATTTACGGTTAAGTTGAGCGTCAGGATAGAATCGCAACCTTTCGCATTGATTAACGTATCCAAATAAGCACCTGAAACAGTTCTATTAACGCCGTTGAACAAGAACGAGTTTCCTTCACAAATCGTTTGGCTAAAAGAACCAAATGTTTTTGGATTTACGGTTAAGTTGAGCGTCAGGATAGAATCACAGCCTTTTACATTAATTAAAGTATCCAAATATGAACCCGAAATAGTTCGATTAATTCCGTTAAATAAAAAGCTATTTCCTTGACAAATCGTTTGGCTAAAAGAACCAAATGTTTTTGGATTTACAGTTAAGTTGAGCGTTAGGATAGAATCGCAACCTTTCGTATTGACGATTGTATCTAAATAAGCACCAGAAATAGTTCGATTAATTCCGTTGAACAAGAACGAGCTTCCTTCACAAATCGTTTGGCTAAAAGAACCAAATGTTTTTGGATTCACGGTTAAGTTGAGCGTCAAAATTGAATCACAGCCTTTCGCATTGACTAAAGTATCCAAATAAGCACCTGAAACAGTTCTATTAACGCCGTTGAACAAAAACGAGCTTCCTTCACAAATAGTTTGGCTAAAAGAACCAAATGTTTTCGGATTCACAGTTAAATTAAGCGTCAAGATAGAATCGCAGCCTTTTATATTGATTAACGTATCCAAATAAGCACCCGAAACAGTTCTATTAATACCATTAAACAAGAATGAACTCCCTTCACAAATAGTTTGGCTAAAAGAACCAAATGTTTTTGGATTTACCGTTAAGTTGAGTGTTAGGATAGAATCACAGCCTTTTGCATTAACTAAGGT
This sequence comes from Chitinophagales bacterium, assembly GCA_044368545.1. Taxonomy (GTDB): domain Bacteria; phylum Bacteroidota; class Bacteroidia; order Chitinophagales; family JADJOU01; genus CHPMRC01. Next base: position 3,263 of record JBIPPG010000096.1, read on the forward strand.
GTCTAAATAAGCCCCCGAAATCGTATGATTGATTCCATTGAACAAGAACGAACTCCCTTCGCAAATGGTTTGATTGATGGTTCCAAAAGTTTTAGGATTTACGGTTAAAATTAACGTTCTAATGGAGTCGCAACCTTTTGCATTGGCTCCTATTAATGTATCAATATAGGTTCCAGAAATAGTTTTACCTAAAAAGGAATTTCCTTGATAGATTGGTTAATTGTAGAAAAAGTTTTTGAATTTACCGTTAGAATCAATGTCCTGATTGAATCACATCCTTTACTTGAACCGTTTTTAAATGTATCGATATAGGTTCCCGAAATTGTTTTTCCCAGAAAAGATTGACCACTACAAATGGATTGATTAATTGTTGTGGAAACTATTGGGTTAACCGTTAAATTCAACGTTAAGATAGAGTCGCAGCCTAAACTGTTTATAAAGGTATCTTTGAAAATTCCAGAGGTATTTATTGTGTTTCCGTTAAAAATTACAGAATTAGGTTGGCAAATTGTTAAAAAGCTATCTTTTGTAGAAGAATTATTGACCGTTAAAAAAAGTGTAAAGAAGCTATCACAACCAAATACATTGGTTAACGTATCTCTATAAATTCCCGATGTATTGATCGTTTGTTGTTTGAAGATGACACTTTTATTGCTACAAATAGTTAGAAAAGAGTCTTTGGAAGTATTTAATTTCAAAGTATCTTTTATCTGTAACGATAAATTACAATAAACACTATTTACTTGAGTAATATTTAATGCTAAATCGCCATTTGGTTTCACTCTAGAAATAATGGCAGTATCATTATTGCCTATAATAATACTATCATTAACGCCATTAATATTAAATCGAACAATATTATTTCTTCTCCCTTTTATTATAAATGTGGCAATACTATCATTGCAGTTGAAAGGTTTTTTTGAAATTATAGGGGTGTCGCATACTGTCCCACAAATACTTATTATTGGAGGGATAATAAAATTGACACTGGTTAATAAATTATTTGAAGCGTCATTATTTCCAATAGAACCATTGACGTGATGGCCTACATAGCCATATCTAGGCGTATTTTTTTTGATATAAGCAGAAGTATGTCCACCTACTTCGCAGAAAAGTATCGTGTCCGTACTATTGATGCCAGTTGGGAAATTTAAGTTGTTAAATCCCGTATTGGTAGTTCTAGCTATCATAAAACTACCGTTGTGTCCAGCAGTTCTCATTTGGGAAATAGAATTTATTATTCCAATATTTGGAAATAATGGGTCATGTTCATTAGCCGTAATCCATTTTGCATTGTTTACTAATGCTCCCGTACTGTATACACAGTTTACCCATACATTCCTATCTACAGAGGTATTGTCTGCTAATTGACCTACATTATTTTTTCCCAATGCAAAAACTTTGTTCAATGAATCTAGTACATAAAAACTAGCAGGTCCATTAGAAGAGGTTGCTTGAATCATTTTAATTTTTGATACACCAGTAGGAAGTGTCATTGATACAGCAGCGCTTGAATTGAAAGGAATTGTACCATTTCCTAGCTGAATAGAATTTCCCCATGTCCATAGCGTATTATCATTTTTTAGGGCAAAAGCAAAGCCCGTATTTCCTCTAGTTGCTACAATACCAGTTAGAGGTTGACCATTTGACATTACTACTTGACTCCATTTAGTTGATAATCCTAACGCTAAATCTCCTCGAACATTTGTTATTTGAGATAAAACGAATACCCTTCCTCCGCACGTGGTAATAATAATTGTTTGATAGGTTACAAACATCATTTTGACACTATCAGGTGTAATTCCAGATGGGAGACCATCTGTTTTGCCATTTACAGTTACTTTTTGAAATGGAGCAGTACCTTTAATAGTAGTACTTAATACAATACCAGGTGTTCCACTGGCAAACAAGCCTGTAGAGGTCAATACAATCATTTGTACATTGTTGATACTATTTGAACCAACTCCCGCAAAATAAACCGTACCTGTAAGCGCAGGATAATTTGTAGAATTGATATAAATAGGAGATAATGAATGGCCAGTTCCATTATTAAGCATTCTTTCTCCCCAAACTCTAAAACCAAACTCTTCTGATGCTATGGAGGAGTGAAATGAAGAAGTCATATTGTCATAACCAATAGTATTGGGGTCATTATTTGAAAATACTCCCACATTTTGATTACACGTAATTACACATTGACTTTCACTTTTTGAAGTAAACAATATAAGTAAAAAGAAAAATGTATAAATTTTATTCATTAATTATCTTTAATAGGTGAATGTAATGAAATGGAATGAGCAGCCCCAACATTATCAATAAAATCAAATTGAATATAAGAATTCATTGTACAGCTGCCTTCTAAATTATATCTAAGTGTATTTAGCCCTTTTTTAAGTTTTGTGAAATTAGGATCGAGTGTACCAATAATATTAGTACCAATACCTGCTGTATGCAATCTAATATTTGAAATATTTAATGAATTTTGTTCTTCAAATCCTATCACATTTACCTGAATTTCAACAAAAGAACCTTTTGTGCTTTGATTTTTGACAATAGGGCGTGAAATTTTAAAGGTACTGTCAAGAAACTCCATTTTGTAATTATCCGTTAAAACTATTATCATTTCGGGCAAATGGATTACGGAACAATCGTGGTCATGTCCTTCATCGTGCTTATGAATGGATAGAGGATAAATTTTAGTAATTCCTGGATTTTTAAAAATATATTGATTCATTTTTTCAGAATCTAATCGAATTTTTTTATTTTTTTTATATTCAACATCAAAATTATAGGTGTTGGGTGTGAATACAAACGGAATGGTACTGTTGAGAGCAGTTTTGAGAGTGTCTTGAGCATTTACTTTATTTACAAAAACTAAAAAAATTATATAAAATATAGCTTTTTTATGTATCAATGCCAAGTTGATATTAATTTTATTTATAAAATTAAGTAAAGACAATAATAAAAATGTAATAAGTATAATCATAATATTGTTTTATATCAAAAATTGTTCCTTTATGAGTAAATTGTATATTTTTAACATAATTTTATTTGATTTTATTGCTACAAATATAATTGAAAGTTTCGATATTCTCATAAAAAATATTAAAAAAGTGCAATTATTTTTAAATGTTTAGTAAAATTAATTATGAATTAAGATATTTGTTTTAGTTTTTATAGGTTGTAAAACATTGAATGTCTTATGGTTGTGATTGAATAAAAGCACTGTAAGTATCCAGAAAGACATACAGTTATTACATTTTCCCAATAGGATGTTTAATTGAAGAAGTTTTAAATAAAAGAAGTATTATAAAAAATGATTTTAATCTATAATTTTTATATCTCTTATCATAAAATCGATAGTTGTTCTACCATTAAAACTATTTTCTTGAAGTGTATAGCAGATATTGATTCTATTTCTTTTAATGTCGGCAATATCATAATAATCTGCTAGTCCAAAACAAATACCATTAATTTGTTGCCCTTTTTCATCTTTCAAATGAAATCGAATATGATTTTTTCCTACAATTTTTGTACCTCCAGCATCTTGAAGGTTTTTTGTAATAAAAATGGGTTGCATATTCAATGGCCCAAAAGGACCTACTCGCTTTAGAATGTCATAAAATTTAGCATTAATATCTTCGATATTCAAATGCGTATCTATTTCAATTTCAGGTTGTAGCATCTCTTCTGTAATTGATTTATTGGCTTCTTCTTCAAAAGCAGAAACAAATTTATCAAAATTTGCTTTAGGAATAGAAACTCCTGCCGCAAAATCATGGCCTCCAAATTGATTCACAAGATGTTCGCATCCTTTAATGCCTTGATAGATACTAAATCCTTTTATAGAGCGAGCGGAGCCAGTAAGTACATCGTCTTTTTCAGAAAAAATAATAGTAGGTCTATAATATCGCTCCACCAATCTAGATGCTACAATCCCAATTACGCCTTTGTGCCAATCTTTATTGGTAAGCACAATTGTTTTTTTATGTTCAAAATTTAATTGATTGTCTATGGCCGAAATTGCCTCGCCAGTTATTAATTCATCGGTTGAACGCCTTTCAATATTTACTTCATTTAGTTTTGAGGCCATATCTTTACCTATTTGAACATCGTCCGAAACCAAAATTTCTACACTCGCTTTGGCGTGGGTCATTCGTCCCGGAGCATTGATTCTGGGCCCTAATGAAAAAACGATATCGGATATACTCATTTCCTTATCTCCCAATCCAGCCCAATCAATTAGAGACATAAGTCCTATGCAGGGATTATTATTGAGTTTTTTGAGCCCGTGAAAAGCCAAAATTCTATTTTCTCCAACTATCGGAACGATATCGGATGCTATAGATACCGCTACTAAATCTAATAAATCTAAATAAAACTCGGTAGGCAAATCCAAACTAATACTCAACGCTTGACACAATTTGAATCCAACGCCACATCCACTAAGCTCTTTAAAAGGGTATTCACAATCGGCTCTTTTTGCATCTAAGATCGCCAATGCTTTTGGTAATTCTTCGGAAGGTAAATGGTGGTCGCAAATGATAAAATCAATGCCGTATTCATTTGCTAAATCTACTTGAGAAATAGCTGTAACCCCACAATCCAACGCTATAATTAGCTTAAATGAATGATCTCTAGCATATTCTATCCCTTTGATAGATACACCATATCCCTCGGAATATCTATCGGGAATATAAAAATCTAAAGGCACATTGATTTTTCTCAAAAAAAGACACATCAGTGCTACCGAAGTAGTTCCATCTACATCATAATCGCCATAGATAAGAATCTTTTCATTATTTTGAATTGCCTCTACAATTCGTTCTACCGCCTTATCCATGTCTTTCATGAGAAAAGGGTCATGTAAATCTTTTAAATCAGGATTAAAAAACTTTTCAGCATCATGCAAATTGTCTATTCCTCTTTGTGTAAGGATTTCACATATTTTATAATGCTTTATTTTGAGTTCTTCTTGTAATTTTTTAGATTTTATTTCATCGGCATGTTTTAAGGTCCATTTTTTGGTTAACATTAATATATTTCTATTTTTTTATTTTCTCTTTCCTC
>JBIPPG010000097.1:0-8316 GCA_044368545.1 Chitinophagales bacterium
AATGTCGAGCGAAGAGCGTCATCAATCTACTACATCGGATCACAAATTTGATATTACAAGTTTGGCAAACGGTGTTTATCATTTACAATTAACTAATGGCGAGACACAAAGTGCAGCGAAATTCACAATTTCTAAGTAGTCTTTTAAATTAGTAAAATACAAAGAAAAGCCCCGAAGAGAAATCTTCGGGGTTTTTTGTTATACCCAATCATACGTATAAAATAGTCTAAACAGTTTTGTATATTTAGTTTGGTAAATGCCGTTATAACAAGCAAATTGTACAATTAAGATAGTCAAAAATTAGGCTAAATAGATTGTCTAAACAATATAGTATATAAAGTTACATTTGTAATTTTTCAATTGTATTTGTTTTATTTGAAATATATTCGTATCTTAATCTATAACTTGAAACTTAGAACACTTTTATTCGTAGCTTTTAAATATCTTTTTCTAAAAAAAGGACAGCAATCTATTAATATACTTAGCTTAATAACAATGTTTGCTATGGGTATTGGCGCTGCTGCATTAATTGTAGTGCTTTCTGTTTTTAATGGATTTGAAGATATTGCGGTTTCTTTGTATGAGAGTTTTCAGCCGAATTTAAAAATTGTACCAAAAAAGAATAAAGATTTTTCTTATTCAGACAGTTTTTTCATAAAACTGAATAAAGTAGAAGGTATTGTCTCTGTATCAAAAGTGTATGAGACAAAAGCTTATTTCAAGTATATGGACAAAGAATCGGTAGGTTTGTTAAAAGGTGTAGATGTAAATTATTTTAAAACAAATAGTGTTGCAAAATACATATTGCACGGGGATAGTTTATTAGAAGATGAATCAAACAGTTATTCATTGATAGGTATAGCATTGAACGATAAATTAAATATAAATTATCAAAACAAATTTGAATCATTATCGGTATATGTTCCGAAAACGAATACAAATGTAGGAATAGGGCTTAATAGCACATTTGAAGTTAATTATTTGACGCCTAGGTCAGTTTTTAGTGTATATCAAGAATTTGATGACAAATATGTTATAGCGCCACTTTCTTTTGTACAGTATATAAGTAACAAAGAAGATAATCATGTGACAGGGTTAGAAATTAAAACAATGAATGATGTAAATACGGATTTGATTAAGGATAGAATTAAGGATTTTTTGCCAAGTTCGCTTGAAGTAGTTGATCGTTTGGAAAGTAATGAAACGCTTTATCGAATTACAAAAATTGAAAAGTTAATTACTTTTTTAATTATGAGTTTTATCTTAGTTATCCTTTCATTGAATTTTGTAGGTTCCTTATCTATGCATGTAATTGAAAAGATGAATGATTTAATTGTGTTGAGAAATATAGGGTTTTCATCATTTGATATTCAAAAGTTGTACGTGTTTATTGGTACGATTCAAGGATTAGTTGGAGGAATTTTTGGGTTACTCGTAGGCTTGTTTATTTGTTTTGTTCAAAAGCAGTTTGGTTTTGTAAAAATGCCTGGAAATGGAACTTTTGTTATACAAGATTATCCTATAGTGGTGAAGTTTTCTGACGTATTTATGATTTTATTATTACTCGTTTTAATTTCTTTTTTGGTAAGTATGTTCCCCGCTTTAAAGGCAAAGGACAATATTAAAAATTTGGAGCAATGAAAATAGTTGTGTTGTCGGGTGCAGGTATCAGTGCCGAGTCAGGCATTTCTACTTTTAGAGATCAAAATGGTTTATGGGAAAATCATGATATAATGGATGTTGCCTCTATAGAAGGCTGGCATAAAAATCCAGCTTTAGTTTTGGATTTTTATAACAAACGCAGAGCACAGCTTTTTGAAGTACATCCCAATAACGCACATTTAAAAATAGCTTCATGGCAAGAAAATCATCAAGTAGTAGTTGTTACGCAAAACGTAGATGATTTGCATGAAAGAGCAGGAAGCTCTCGAGTATTTCATTTACATGGTGAATTGCGAAAAGCTAGAAGTGAAAAAAATGAAAATTTAGTTTGTAAGTGTCTTGAAGATATTCATATAGGAGATTTGGCAGAAGATGGCTATCAATTGCGACCTGATATCGTTTGGTTCGGAGAGGATGTTCCGCTCATTAGTTTAGCAATGGATGAAGTTGCTACTGCCGATGTAGTGGTAGTTGTCGGAACTTCATTGCAGGTTTATCCTGCTGCAGGTCTTATTCATTATGCCCTTAAAGCAAAATTGAAGTATATTATAGACCCTCATTGCGGTGAGTATAGTGTCCCTAATGATTTTATCAAAATTGAATCGAGAGCTGTAGAAGGGATAAAAAAAATTTTGTTTTAAAAAAAAAGCCCAAAACATTTGTTTTGGGATTTTTGTATTAATAAATATATGATTCTTAAAATCTTATGGCCAAATACCCATAGCTTTATAATCGCTTCCTACTTTAGAAATAGCCAACACAAAAGCAGCGGTTCTCATATCGTATTGGCAATTAGCATTTACCCATACATTTCTAATTTCTCCATAAGCTTTGTGCATTGTTTCAGATAAACCAGAGTTTACCAAATCAATCTCATCAGCACCTTTTGCAAGCATTTGTTTTTCTTTTTCGTCAATTTTTTTGCCTGTCATTTTTTCAAGCAATTCTCCAATATATTGAAAATGCTCTTCTTCGTGTTTTTTCTGTAGTCTACCAAATCTTACGTGTGATAAGTTTTTCAACCATTCGAAATAAGAAACCGTAACTCCTCCTGCATTCAAGAAAATATCAGGGATAATCATTACTCCTTTTTCAAACAAATAATCAGATGCTTGAGCCGTTACTGGACCATTTGCAGCCTCTCCAATAACTTTTGCTTTAATATTAGCCATATTGGATACTGTTATTTGATTTTCCAATGCCGCAGGTATCAAAATGTCGCATTCCATTTCCAATGCATCACCACTTTTATCCAAATTTTTAGCACCCGGGAAGTTCAAAATAGAACCCGTAGCTTTTCTATGAGCAAATACCGCTTTTACGTCCAATCCATTTTCATTGTAGATAGCTCCTTCATATTCAGCTATAGAAATAACTTTACAGCCATATTCTTGCATAAATAATGCAGAGAAATATCCTACATTTCCAAGTCCTTGTACTACTACCGTTTTTCCTTCTAACCCTGGTGTTAAGCCCAATTTTTTCATATCTTCTTCATAAGAAAATACTTCTTTCAATCCAAAGGCAACACCTCTTCCTGTAGCTTCAGTTCTACCATTTACACCACCTAATGAAACGGGTTTTCCGGTTACACAACCCAATCCATCAATCATTCCATTGTTCATAGTCATGTAGGTATCTACAATCCATGCCATTTCGCGCTCTCCTGATCCATAATCGGGTGCAGGAACGTCCAATCCTGGGCCAATGAAATTTTTCTTAATCAACTCCGAAGTATATCTTCTCGTTACTTTTTCCAATATTTCTGGAGACTCATTTTTAGAATCAATTTTGATGCCTCCTTTTGCACCACCAAAAGGTACGTCTACCAATGCACATTTATAGGTCATCAAAGATGCCAATGCCATTACTTCTTCTTGGTCAATATGTGTGCTATAACGAATTCCTCCTTTTGTAGGCATTCTGTGGTGGCTATGCTGCACTCTGTATGCTTCTATGACTCTTACTTCTCCTTTTTCATCTTTGATAGGGAATTTCAAGCGCAATACATTGTTGCATGCTTTAATTAATGTTAATAATCCTGGATTTACATCCGTGAATTTTGAAGCTTTGTCAAAATAGTGACCAACGCCTTCAAAAAAGCTTAATTCTTTTTCTTGAGATGCTATAGACATGTCTTACTTATTTTAGTTTTTTAATTTGGTTAGTTAAATAAAATAAAAACAAAGCCAATCCTGTAATAATTATAGTCAACACAATAATTACGACCGCATATTTGTCGGTAGAAGTTACCCATTGATTTATAAAAGCTACATTCATGTCTTTTAAATTGAAACGACAAAATTATATTGATTTTTTTTAATTAGCGATTTAAAGATTCTTTTTTCTTAAAAGTTATCCACAATAGGGTGTCTTTCAGCCACAAAGATACCAATATCCATCCTATTACAGCAGGATAGAAAAATATACGCATCGTATTGTCTTGTTCATACACATTAAATCCTGGGTTGCCACCATTTCCTGGGTGTAGCGACGCATTGATACGAGGAAGTATATAAATAAATATGATATATATAGTAAATGCAAAAATGTTGTAAACCGCGGCTATTTTGGCTTTCTTTATTTCATCGTCTATGCCATTTCTCAAGATCAAATAGGCTAGATACGAAAGCATACCTATAGCCGCGCCATTTAATTTGGGGTCATCGGTCCAGTATGCGCCCCAAGTGTGTTTCGCCCATATCATCCCCGTTAGGATTCCCATTGTGCCAAAAAACATACCTACTTTCACGGCATTATGGGCTTTTTCATCATGTGTTATTTGTCCAGAACTTAAAAATTTAATGGAAAAAAAGGCACTATAAATGAGCATAAACATCATAGCAAACCACATAGGTACGTGAAAAAATAAATTTCGGATGCTTTCTCTCAAAATATTTCTATTGGGAAATGACCATTTAAATTCTTTGGAATCTTTCAAGATGGATTTATCTTCCGAAATCCAAGTCTGTTGATTATAAGCAGTATCTGCGGTAAAAGCTGAAAAATAGAACATTTGTCCATCTTTTTGATTTTGGGCTATTAAATCAAAACTCATTCCTTTGTTTACGCCTTTATAAAATTCAGGATTGATAAAGACCGCTTTTATCGAATCTTTAGTTTGGTTAATAGTTAAAGGTTTATCTATTTTTTTTTCTTTGGGTAAATTTAAATAAAGAAAAACATCGCTATTTTCTTTGATTTTGGGTGTATAAAGATTGAAAATCAATAAGCTGTCTTGTGTGCTATATTCCGCATTTTCGATATTGGGAGATAATGGTAAAAATAAACCACCCACGATACTGTGGATTATGAAAATGAGGGTAAGGGCTTGTAAAAATTTATTTTTCAAAAACATAATTGAAACGAATTATTCTTTCCATAAAAATGGAAAAAGGATGATGGATAAGAAAATTAATATAAAATTGAATCCCAGAAGCGAAAACAATGTGGTATAAAAATGACTACTAATCGATTCGCTAAAGGCTTCTCGGCATAATTTAGTTGTAAAAATAATAATGGGAATCGTAATGGGAAATCCTAAAATGGAACTCAAAAGCGTGCTTTGATTGGTTTGGAATGAAATAGCGGTCATCAAGGTATATATTGCCGAAAAAGCATTGGTAGCTATCAAAACCGTCAGCAGGAAAATAGCATTATTTTCAATAGGATTGCCCAGCCATACACCAAAAAACATATAGGTGAAAAGGGCTATAATAGAAGAAAAAATGGAATGGTAAATGAGTTTTGAAAGGATAAAACTCTCGGGACGAAACATATTGAAATAATAGAGCATCCGAGCTTTGTTGTCTTTAGAAAAATTGATATAAATGCTATTGATAATGGAAAACAAAACAATGATCCAATAAAACATATTCCAAAATTTGACTTCTAACTTTACAAGCGCTCCTTGTGTTTTCATCAAGAAAAAAAGCAAATAGGAGATAGAGGCTATATAAAGCAAAATGCTCAATAGACTTGTTTTTTTTGTCAATTCATTTTTGAATTCTTTTTGTAATAAAATGAAAATTTCTTTGAACAAATCTATGTTTTTAATCCTGCAAATATAGCTGATTTTGGGCAAACAAAAATCTAAAATTCTTTTTTTAAATATCCTAGGAACTATTTGAAAAAAAGATTCGTTTTATAGATATTAAAAATCATAAAAATTAATAAAAAAATGGCATTAACAATAACTTCGGATAATTTCAGCGAATTATTATCAAAAGAAAATGAATTAGTAATGGTAGATTTTTGGGCAGAGTGGTGTGGCCCTTGCAAAATGTTGTCTCCCATTGTAGATGAATTGAGCCAAGAATTGGATGGCAAAATGACAATCGGAAAAGTAGATGTATCGGATCAACAAGATTTGGCTGCTGAATACGGCGTTAGAAATATCCCAACTATTTTGTTCTTCAAAAATGGTGAATTGGTAGACAAGCAAGTAGGTGCATTGCCAAAAGCTGCTTTACAAGATATTATCAATAAACATTTGAACTAAGCAACGGTTCTTTAGTTAGTATAAATTAGCCTCTTCATATGAAGAGGCTTTTTTGTGTTAAAATATTAACAAATGTTCTAAGTTTTCTAGTTTGACTTTGTATTTTATTGTATTTTTGTATATTCGTTTCAAAATGAAAATCAAATGAAAAATTTTTTACTACTCCTTTTTGTTTTTGTATGCAATTTGCTACATTCACAAACTACAATCTTTAGCGAAAATATGGGTAGCCCATCAGGCACTTCTGCTATAGCATCACATATATTTGAAAATAATGCACCTATTGTTTTTGCGGGTACAGCGGATGTGAGAACTACATTACCCTCTACTTATACAAATGCATCGGCATCGGGAAATGTAAATTTTACCAATACTATTGGGAGAAATTTTATCATATCAGGTATTAATACCATTAATTATTCAAATATCGTACTTAGTTTTGGACATTATAAGTCTAATACTACTTCTAGCAATGAACTGAAAGTAGAGGTGAGCTCTGATAGTGTTTCGTGGACACAATTGACCTATACAAGACCTACAGGAACGGGAACTTCGGTTTGGGTTTTGGTTACAGCATCAGGTACAATTCCTTCTACTTCTAACTTGAGAATTCGTTATACACAAACAAGCGGTGTCGCATCTTTCAGAATTGATGACATCAAGTTGGTTGGCGATTTACCTGCTGGATTCCCATTGATTACAAATATTTTGAGTAAATCAACTTCTCGAAATGTACCTTTTTCGGATACGATCAAAACGTCCAATACCGCTACAAAATATCAGGCCTTTAATTTGCCTTCAGGATTAGCTATTGATACAAATACGGGAGTTATCTCGGGTGTGCCATCCATTCCTGGCAATTATAATATTACCCTTACCGCATCCAATAGCGTAGGAACAGATTCTAGAGTCTATAAATTGAAAGTTACCTGTGTCAGCAATGTTTCTATTTCACCACTTTCTGGGCCTTTTGGAACTGTTATTACTATTGTTCCAGATAGTGCATCGGTTTTTGACATGATGAATGCAAATGCTAATCTAGGCACACCATTGCTGAAAAAAATTGAATCTACTTCTTCTTTCCTCAAAGCACAAATCCCTTTAGATGCAAAAACAGGAGGCATTATTGTCTCAAATGGTTTGTGTACGAGCAATCCAATCTCATTTACAATCATAAATTCAGACACATCTCTATGCGAGTCCATTTCCAGTGGAATCACTTATTCCGATATTTTTATCTCAGAATTGTTTGATGAAGAAATAGGCTCCGATGGATTTGTAGAAATCTATAATCCTACATCTAGCCCCGTAAATTTAAATCAATATACTCTAAAACGATATGCTAATATTGGCGATGCCCTTCCTAGCGATATCAAAATATTGTCGGGTACACTAGCTTCTAACCAAACTTTTTTAATTGGTACGGGAGAAATTTGTGGTTTGCTACCTACTATTTCATTTGGTAATGGATTTAATCAAAATGATGAATTTAGATTGGAAAAAAGTAGTGTTGTGATTGATGTTGTCCAGACTCCTATCGATTTGCCTGGATACAATTTGAAAAGAAGAAATAATGTACAAGCACCTAGCACCACTTTTTTAGCTTCGGACTGGCTCAATGATGACTCCGAAAGCTGTCTAGAGCATGATTTGGGTTCCTATCCACTTGTGGTAGCCAATGCGCCTTTCATTTCCCAAGAACCCAAGCTGACCTATACTTGCGAAATGACACAATTTTCGTTGAAAGTAAAAGCACAAGAAGCCAAAGTTGGAGGGAATCCACTTGCTTATCAATGGTTCAAATTGGATTCGGGCAGCAATGTGTGGACGGCACTCACCAATAATGCGGACTATGAAGGTACTACTACCGATTCGTTGATTGTGAAAAATCTAAACACAAAATTTGGCACTCAATATTATGTGCAAGTAAGGGAGAATTCGGCTACGTGCTTTCGAAATAGTTTTGTAAATTATTTGAATAGAAATGCGATGATTACCAAACCGATTTTGTTGTCAACGCTCTCAAATCAAAATTTATGTTCGGGATCAGCTAATTTAAGACTTAAAATATTGGCTTCGGGAGCTAATTTTTATCGTTGGTACAAAAATGATACATTTATTATAGGAAATTCTACCGATTCTTTAATCAAATT
>JBIPPG010000098.1:0-8313 GCA_044368545.1 Chitinophagales bacterium
CATAACTAGGATTTTGCTCAATCATTGTTTCAAGTGTCATTTTTGCATAATTAATTTCATTTATATTTAAATATGCATAAGCCAATCCATTCATAGCTTGAAGATTTTCTGGAGAAATCTCTAACGATTTTTTGAATGACACAACAGATGCAGATGGCTGTCCCAATTGAAGTTGTGCCATTCCTAAGTTTGACCAAGCTATCTCATTCTTATCATCATACATAATTGCTTTATTCAAAAAATCTACTGCTAAAGAAAACTTACCAGAATCCAATGCTTTTTTACCGTAGTAATCGTTTTTATCAGTACGTTTGACAATAGCACAAATGGGAACACCTTCCACATCTATTGTTTTTATTGTTCCTTTTGGAGGGAAATAGCTATTTTTGAGATATTCCGCATCCACAAAACTTTGTGTCATAAGTGCATAATCCCAATCGGAGTCATAGCGTTCTCTATATCGAATATATGAAACACCAATATTTACATCCTTTTGTTTTAGAATTTTTGTAACTTGAAAAGTATTATTTGAAGCTATTTTTAGATTTTTCAGATTAGATTCATTCTCATAAAGCCAATCGGTAGCTGGCTTTAGTGAATGAGAATAATAATCGAGTTCATAGTTGCCTAGTGCTTTCTTTACGCCCCCAAATGTGGGATTGAAATAAACATAAAAGAATGGATAATTTTTTATATAAAAAAATAGAGTCGGTAAAAGTGCAATTATAATTAATCCAATTAATACTTTTCTATATAATTCTTTTTGAATAAAGTTTTTGAGAATATATGTAAATGTTATAGCTGAAAATACAACCAAAGGAATATAAATAAAATATCCATGTCGCCATCCTGTAAGTAATCCAGTTTTTCCATAAATAATCAAAAATAATGGAAAAAATGAAGAAATTAATAAAAAGACTAACCTACGGTAGTTATATGCTTTACAAAGTTTTGCTAGAATACCAAAACCCAAAAAAATACCAAACAATATGATTTCTGGATTTGAAATTAAGAAATATTTAGGCAAATAGTACCACGGAATATCTGTTGATTGTAAATATTTCCCTTCAAATAAATTTTTCACAGTTACAGGTAAATTTTTTAAAAATTCTAACGCTTCAAATGGCTGCAGAATAGGATTATTAATCATAGCAGGCCAAAAGAAAATTCCTAATAGATAGCCTACAACCCCCGCAAAAATTAATTTTTTAAATACATCTTTAAAATCAATTTCTTCTTTGTTTTTATACAAAACATATAATTCAAAAGAAAGAAAAATTACAAACAAAAAACAAGAAATAAGTCCCGAAATTCTAATCAAAAGTGAAATAGCAATTCCCAATGTTAAAAGAAATGTTTTCTTCCAGCTTGGCTTAGGTAAAGAATCGAAAAAAACAAAAAACAAATACAAAGAAGCCAATGATGTAGAACAATAGGTAGGGTCTTTGGGATTATTAAATGCTTCTCCAAATATTCTTGGGGTAAAAATTAAAAATGCCATAGCTATATAAGCTCCTAACCAACTATTTGTAATTCGTTTTGTAATTAGAGCTCCAAATAGAATAAAGAAAAAACTAACAAAAGCATTGAAAAAATGTCTTATTGTATATAAATCTATACCAAACCATCTATGAATAGCATGTGCTGGAAGTTCTATTGCTATTCCATAATGCTTCATTACAGGATCCATTTTAGTAGTCGTGGTAAGTACTGTGTCATTCTTCCCAAAACTAGAATAGTAGTCTAGTGTGAGATCTGCATAAGGTTCATTAAACTTCTCGTCATTACTAGGTCCCCAACTAATCGACATAAATAACATTACAATTAAAATTAAAATTGAAATCAAAAAAAACGAGGTATTAGATTTAAAATTAATCATATATTTATTTTTTAATTTAAAGTAATTAATACTTTTATTATAATAAAGAATTTACTCTATTATATAAATGTATTTGCAGACAAACTACAAAAATAATAAAAAAATGATTAATTTGGATATGATAATTTTTAAAAATATAAAGAAATTATACTAATCATATATCTTTCATTCATATTCTAAAAATAAATTTAATAGTTCGTATTTTTAATTTTCAATATAAATACACCTTAACCAATTAAAAAATTTTTATTCATTTAAAAAAAAACATTATTTTTGCATCTACTAAAATTAAAAAAAAATGAAAAAATTTTTACTTTCTTCTATAACATTAGTTTCTCTTTTCATTGTCGGTTGTGACACAAACGTTTATCAGCCTATTTTGATTAATCAAGATTTTATACTTAATAAAGTAAGTGATTCTAAAATTAATCATACAACTGATACAATCACGGGAACTACAAAAAAAATTACAGAAACGTTCACCCATTCGGTAGTAGGAAATAAGTTAATATTAACGAATACTTTTGCTTATGGCAATCCTGGTGAGATAGCTACAAATGGTATTTCAACTTTTGACAATTCCACAAGCTTAATTACATTGACATACAGAGATTCTTTAGGATTAAATCCACTATACATTCCTGGCACAACTACTCCGATAAAAAAAGGTGCTGAAATCAAATCTACTTTTGATATCAGTCAAGTAAGAAAAGGTACTGGTAAAAAATTGAAAGTTAAAATTGTTTATGTTTTCCCTAATTCTAACACAAACGTAGCTAATTTACAATCTAAAACAATCGACCTACCTTACTAATAAATTTTTTAGAAATATTCTCAAGCCAATACACACGTATTGGCTTTTTTTTTAACTATTAAAATCAATCAAAATGGATATTAAAATCATTATAATTATTGTTGCTACAATATTTAGTTCAATAATGATAGGTGTTGCCTATAAAATCAATGGCGAAGAACAGCCAAAACCATTATGGATGTTGTTTTTTACCGAAATGTGGGAACGTTTTTCATTCTATGGTATGCGTGCATTGCTTATGCTATATATGACCAAAGTTTTATTGATGGAAGATACTGAAGCCAATCTACAATACGGAGCATATAATGCGCTAGTATATACTATGCCTCTATTGGGTGGCTGGGTTGCCGATAAAATTTTAGGATACAGAAAAAGTATTGTTTTAGGTGGTTTATTAATGGCATTGGGACATTTGGTATTGGCGTTACCTTCGGATTTCACTTTTTTCATTGGTTTAGGGTTCTTGATTACAGGAAATGGATTTTTCAAACCCAATATTTCATCCTTGCTAGGGACCTATTATACAGCCAATGACCCTCGAAAAGATACAGGATATTCTATATTTTATATGGGTGTAAATATTGGTGCTTTTTTGGGCAGTTTATTATGTGGCTATTTGGGGCAGGAAGTTAGCTGGCACCTCGGATTTGGCGTAGCTGGATTTTTTATGATTTTTGGGCTTGTTGTATTTTTACTCAATAAACATATATTGGGAGAGAAAGGATTTGAAGTAGACCTCAATTGGCTCAATGCCTCACAAGCTGGAATCAAAAAAGAATACTTGTTGTATTTAGGAGTATTTCTATTAGTACCTATATCAGTATTTTTGGTAAAATTCCATCAATTGACCACCTATTTTATGCTTCCATTATTTATAGTTTCTATTGTTTACGTCATTTATTTGAGTAGACAATTTAGCAAAGAAGAAAAAGAAAAATTGTGGGCTGCTGCCATTATGATTGTGTTAACCGTAATGTTTTGGGGATTTTATGAACAATCGGGCGGTAGCTTAAATCTAATGGCTGATAGAAATGTAGATTTCACAGTAGGAAGTTCAAAATTAGGCTCTGCTATGGTAAATAATTCACTGAATCCTTTTTACATAGTATTTCTCACTCCAATTTTAGGTGCATTTTATAATTATTTGAATAAAAAAGGCAAAGCTATTTCCATTCCCCAAAAGTTTGCGCTTTCTTTTATTTTAGTAGGGATTGGATACTTTATATTTTATTTAGGTGGAATGGCAGGAAAAGCAAATGGTTTAATGCCCTTTGTCTATTTTATGATGGCCTATTTCCTCATTACATTAGGCGAATTGTTTATTTCTCCAATAGGATTAGCTATGATTACTAAATTGAGTCCACTCAAAATGTTTGGTTTTATGATGGGTGTATTTTTTTTAGCGTCAGCATTAGGACACAAATTAGCAGGCTGGATAGGAACTCTAATGGCTATTCCCGAAAAAAATGCCAATGGAATGGATTTTACACCTATCGAATCCTTACCTATTTATATGCAAGGGTGCTATAATATTGCTTTAATTTCGTTAGCAATGGGTATTTTTATATTCATCATATCAAGATTTATCCAAAAATGGATGCATGGCGTTAAATAAGATATAGTATGATACAACTCAAAGATATAAGCACCAAAGCGCTGGATTCTCTAGACAAAAAAGAATCGAAAATTCGTATTGAAGCCATCAAAAATGAGCTACTAGAACTTCAGAATCTTTTACTTGCAAACTCTAAAAAAAGTGTATTGATTATCCTTCAAGGTATGGATGCCAGCGGAAAAGATGGCATTATTAGAGATGTTTTTACTGGCTTAAATCCTACAAACTGCAGTGTCAGTAGTTTTAAAAAGCCAACAGAATTGGAAATGAAACACGATTTTCTATGGCGAATTCATCAGGTAGCACCCGCCAAAGGCGAAATTAAAGTTTTTAATCGTTCGCATTATGAAGATGTTATTATCCAAAAAGTTCATAATTGGGTGGAAAATGATGTGGTAGAACAGCGTTATAATCAAATCAATAATTTTGAAACATTATTGGAAGAAAATGGCACAAAAATAATCAAGTGCTACCTCCATGTGAGCCCCGAAAAACAACTCGAACGACTCACCGAAAGAAGGGAAAACCTAGAAGAACACTACAAGCACAACGATAACGACTGGGTAGAACGCACCCATTGGGATAGTTATATGCAAGCGTATGAAATGGCTTTTTGTAAATGTAATGCTATCGAATGGAATATCGTGCCTGCGGATAACGGATGGTACAAAAGCCTTGTAATTGCAGAGCTTTTGCTCAAGTCCTTAAAAGATATGAACATGCAATACCCAACTTTATAAAAAAAAATTTTGATTACATACAAAAATCATTATCTTTGTGTCAATAAATTTTAAACTAAAACTTTAAATAAAATGAAAAAATTACTACTTTTAACATTATTTCTTACATTAATTTGTACGAATAATTACGCTCAAATTCCGGTAGGATCCGTAGTGAGCAATTTTAAATACAAAGATATTAATGGAAACACTATTGAATTGTATAAACTTTTAGATTCTGGATATACCGTTCTAATTGATATTTCAGCGACATGGTGTGGTCCATGCTGGACATTTCATACTTCAAATACTATGAAGAATTTAATGAACCAATATGGCCCCAATGGAACGGTAGAAAAAGGAAAAATTTATTGTATATTTATTGAAGGTGATGCTACTACTCCTAAATCATATTTAAATGGTCCTGCTGCTTCAGGTATAACTCAAGGAGACTGGGTAACAGGCGCAAATTATCCAATCATAGATACCGCAGCTTATAATGGTGAATTAGGACTAAGTGGATTTCCTACGTTAGTAATGATTTGTCCTAATAGAACGGTTATTCATAGCCAAGGAGGTACAACCACAGCCTCAAGAACGGCTCAGTTTTGGGTTGATAAAGCTAATCAGGCAAATTGTAAGGCACCTATACTAACAACAACAGTAGATTTTCTAGTTAACAATTCTAGAAATACATCTGTAGGGAGTAAAATAGGATTTGGAATTGCCGGTAAAAAATTCAACGTAAATTCTACAATTTATAACAATTCAAAAACAAAAGCAACTTCTTTTACAGCTAAAGTAAAATATAAAACTACAGATTTAATTACTAAAACATTCAATGGTAGTTATTCAATAGTTGACTCTTTTTCTAAAATAACTTTAAATGATATTGTTTATCAAGACGATCCTTCTTTTACAGGATATTTTAATACAAACTATACGGTATCAGTAGATGCAACAAATGATGTGAATACGTCAAACAATTCTGCTACAATTTCAAATATGTTTGTTTATACAAAATATAATGCAAAAACATTTCCATACACAGAAGACTTTGAAACAGTAGATGTTAATATAACTGATCTCCCTGAGAGTTCACGTTTGCTATCAACTACACAATTAGCTTCTGTTCCAGATAATGCCGCAATAGCACTTGCCCCAATAGGAAACGATGATACTGAACAACAAATGTTAAACATACCATTTAATGCAATTACAAGCACGACTAATGCCAACTTCCGTGGATTTTCTTTTATTAATACAATGTTTAACGTTAATGTTCCTAACGATGGAAAAGGATATAGTTTTGAGTTTGACTATGCAAAAAAACGTAAAAATTTAAATGAAAAAGATACCGTTAAAGTTTTTGCTATATACAATGACACCATTAAAATTTTAAAAATATATACTGGAGATAGTATTTTAAGCGTTACTGGAACATCTACATCATTCACTCCAGTAAAAGCAGGTGATTGGAAAACAAAAAGTGTAAGCTTAAATGACTATAGAGGATTAGACAATGTAATTCTTGGCTTTATTTTTGTAACAGGAGAAGGAGGAAATGCATTGTGGATAGACAAAGTATCTCTAAAATCTAGTACTTCAATTTCATCTTCTTCATTTACTTTAACAGCTGGAGATACAGCATTTAAAAATGATACAAAAACAACAAGCGTACTTGCTCCAAGTTTATATTTTAAGAATATAAAAGGTCAAAATTTAACGGCTAAATGGAAAGTAAGAATTATGGAGTATCCTGCTAATTGGGATCAATGGGAATTATGTGATATCAATGTTTGTCATCCAGCAGGAAAAACATCAGATTCATTTGCATTATCAAAAGATTCTACAGGATATATTAAAATCAATTTTAATACTAAAAAATTAGATGGATATGGATATCTAAGAGTATCTGTTTATGATACGAAAGATAGCGCAAATAGCTTATTAGTATTAAAGTTTTCTGCTAAACAAGGTACTACACAATCTATAACTCAAATTGTTAAATCTGAAGATTTCTTCATTAATGATAATAAAATAATTTTAACTAATGACAAATTAATTGGTAAAGAAGTTGAAATTTTCAATTTGAATGGCAAACTTGTTCAGAAATTTGTTATAGATAATAAAATTAATTCAGTATCACTTCCTTCAAATGGAGTGTACTTAATTGACATCTATGATGGGGTTAATGTTCAATCAACTAAAATGATTTATAATAAATAAAGAAATTATTTTAAACTAAATACAAAGCCTCGTCAATTGACGAGGCTTTTTTATGGAGGTACAAATTAAAGTTTTGAATACAAGTGATACGTGCAATTTTATTGATAAAATAGTCCACAAACTATTTTGTTTGTTTTGAGTGGTATATACCGTCATAACAAGCAAATAGTACAATTGAAAATGGACTAAATTAATTGTATGTACGGTATAGTTTGAGTCCATTTAGATTTCTCGCATAGCTCGAAATGACAATGCATTTGACAGGGATATATAGAGCGAGACATAGACACAAAAAAAGCATCCAAATTGGATGCTTTTTTATATTTTGTAAAGAGTATTTATTATTTATAACTTCTCTGTGCTATTTTGATTACTTTGTAATCCAACCCTTCTTTGTGAAGCGTAGGTTCTGCATCTACACCATTGAACTGCCAAGCGGCTACATATTTGTAGTTTTCATCATCTCTCAATGCCTCCCCTTCTTCTGTTTGATATTCTTCACGGAAGTGACCTCCACAGCTCTCATTTCTATTCAAAGCATCTTTACACATCAATTCACCCAATTCAATAAAATCGGCGATACGCATAGCTTTTTCTAGCTCTGGATTCAAGGTATTGGCTTCTCCCATTACTCTTACATTTGCCCAGAAATCTTTTCGTAATTCTTGAACATCCGCTATAGCTTTTTTCAATCCAGCTTCATTTCTAGCCATACCACACTCATTCCAGATAATTTTTCCTAATTTTTTATGGAAATAATCTGGTGATTTAGTTCCGTTATTAGCGAGCAACTTCGTAATCGTTTCTTGAACATGTGCTTCTGCTTCCGCAAATGCAGGTAAATCCGTAGAAATTTTACCTGTTCTAATTTCATCGGCTAAGTATTCTCCAATAGTATAAGGAATTACAAAATAACCATCCGCAAGACCTTGCATCAATGCAGAGGCGCCCAATCTATTTGCACCATGATCGCTGAAATTAGCTTCTCCCAAGGCATAACAGCCTGGTATAGTCGTCATCAAATTGTAATCTACCCAAAGACCTCCCATGGTATAGT
>JBIPPG010000099.1:0-8299 GCA_044368545.1 Chitinophagales bacterium
TAAGTAAATATATGTAACAATAATAATACATTTTTGATAAATCAATTCCTAAAAAAACAAAAAAGCCCTACTTTCAATAAGTAGGGCTTTAGTATGTATTGTCTAAAATCGATTATTTTGTAATTACGATTTTTTTCATGTTTGTTTCACCATTTACTTCGGTTTGGATTATAAATGTTCCAGCACCTATAGCGTCCAAAACAAGTGGGAAGTCTTGAGTCGTATTTTTGATAATGGTATTAAATACTTCTTTTCCTTCAATATTGAATACTTTCAATGTAGCGCCTGTGTTGTATTGTATGCCATTGAATGATACATTTACAAAACCTTGACTAGGATTTGGATATACATTTACGTCATATTTGGTTTTATTGATATCCGAGATACTTGAAGCTACATATTTAAGATATTTACAAACTTTAGAAGGCTTTGAATTAAAAATATTATTTGCAGATAAACATAAAGAATCAAATCCTTTTACAGTAGAAGCTAATTTTCTATTTAAAGGAGCCATTACATTTGTTGTCAATGATGTTATTGTAGTTTCAATAAAACCTGTACCTGTAGAATTTTTGTATTTATAGGACCATACACAAGCCGTAGGTGTATTTGTAGAAGTATTGGTTGCTTTTACGGTGTCTTTACTTACCGATTCTGAAGTAAAGGATGCAATTGCTGGAGCACCTACGTTTACGGTTCTTTCTATTGTAGTTGTATTATTAGCGTTATCGGTAATGGTATATGTAACTTTATAAGAACCTACAGTATTGGTATTAACCGTAGAATTAGTTGTAGGTGTACCAATGACATAACAAGGATTATTATCACCTACTACCGTAGCTCCTGCATCTGTATAAGTGCTGTTTATAAGAATATTTACAGGATCTGTTCCATTAAGAGTCATTTGTGGACCTTCAATATCATCAATTACAGAAATATTTACAAATAAAGTATCTAAATAAACAAAGCCAGCATTTGCACCTATTACACCTAGATTATCTTTCACAAAAACTCTATATCCATATTGTCCCGGTTTATTAATATTAAATGCAGAATCGGTAATTATAGTAAGATTATTGCTATCTATCGCAGCATCGTCATATATTTCTACATAATTTTTCAAAAATGTAGTTTTAGAGGCATCAAATGCTTTTTTATTATATACATCTTTATTACATCCTTTAATAAAGGTAAGTAATAAACGAGTATTTGAATCTCTAACTAATGTAATAGTAGAATCTTTATATAAATTTTTAACTGTTAAAAGGGGTGCTTGATTGAAAGGCTTAACGGGATTTGTAATACTATCAACTGGAACTTTAGCAAATAAGATTTTATTGGTAGTATGAATGGGGCCAGGTAAGTGGCTTCCACTGCCAGTAGTGCCACCTACAGCACCTCCAGCAAGTGAATCTTCTTGATATACAACATATAAATTGTTATCTACAAATTTTGCCATACTTGGATAAGTAGATTCTATGTTTTTTGTTTGAGAAATATTATAGGGGCCTATCCATGTTTTACCACTATCAAGAGATTTTAAAGCATAAACATCATACAAATTGTACCCATTTTTATCAGCATCAATACCACTACCAGAAGGTGTAGAATCTATTTTTCCTCTGTTGTAAGCATACGTAAGATACAATACGCCATTAGAATCTAACCCAGATGAAGGCCATGTAACAGGGGTATTTCCATAAGGATTCCCATTTGTTGTATTGAAATATGTAATTGTAGAGCCATCGTTTAATGTAGTATTAAACCTTCCAATTGGACTATTCGCAAAATTTCCTTCTTTTAAGAAAAATGTTTGGGGGATAATATAATAATCTTCAGGGCTAGACATATATTCATTCCAATATCCAATTCCATGTCTTGATAAATCTAAACTAATAGTACCCGCTTCAGCATTTGATGATTGAACACCCCAAAAACAATGTGATTTATTATTTTTGTCAATAATTACAGAAAAGGATCCATCTGATCGGTCTCCTCTTTTTCCATCAAGTCCCGATTTAGCATCAATATTGTCTTGAGTTGAATAAATGGAAGTTTTGGTCCAAGTAGTACCAAGATTAGTTGATTTGTACAATGTAACATCAAGTCGTCCCATAAGTATAGCAATTGTGTTTCCTTTGATATCCACATCGTAAATATCTCCACCCACACCATCTGGGTAATTGGTAATATCCATACCTGTAAAAGCAGCAGGAGCAGACCAAGTATTTCCAGAGTCTGTAGATACTATATATTGAATTCCTGAAGTTACACCCTCAAAATCTGAACCAAAATAAGAACTGATCAAAACTATATTTTTTCCATCGGATGCCGCTCTAGGCCATGTTTCAGCACCAGCAGTTATTTTTTTATTAGTCCATGCGCTTGATGTTCCACGTGTTCTACTAGCCATATTAATACCATTAAAACTACCATCAGAGATGTGGCTAAGAATTATTTCTTTGTTCCCTATATTTAATGGATTGGGCCAGCCAGTTCTTACATTTTCTGGTCTAATAGATGAAGGATATGCAGTAATTGGTGGAGTAACTATAGTCCCTGCTGCATTATACCAAAATTTTTGGTCATAAAAGGCATATCCTGTTCCTCTATCATTATAGGTACCATCGGTAAGTACACTACCTGTATAGGTAACTGTAACATATTTTGTAACTGGATCTACAATTATCCTTCTTTGAATAGAATTATTGGTTTGTAAATCGTATGTGGAAGCCCCGACTTGTATTTTTGGAACTTGAGCTGATGCGATATTTAATATTGCAAAAACAGCTAGTAATAATAATAGTCTACTTTTAATCATATATTGAATTTTTGGATATTAAAAATTAAGAGTCAAAAATAATGTTTTTCTTATAAAACTAAAAAAGTATTTTTTACTTTTTGTTGTTTTTTTGTTGCATTTTCTTTTGTTCCTCCGCTTGAGCCATCATTTCTTGCATTTTTTGTTGAAACATACCTTGTTTTTTTGGCTTCTTTTTATGCTCTTCTATTTCGGCACGAATCTTATTTTCGTCGATAAAGAATTTAGTAACAAACCATTGTTGGAAAATACTCATTACATTTTGCAATAAATAATAATAGGTAATAGCCGCAGGAAAACTATTGAACATAAAAAGAAATATCACGGGCATGATATAACTCATCATTTTCATTTGATCCGCTTGAGGACTGCTAGGCTGAAGTCTTTGTGTGTATACAGTAGTTGCAATTTGTGTAGCTGTCATAAGTAATGCAAACAAACTTACATGATTTCCATAAAAAGGAATGGTAAAAGGTAGTGTAAGAATATTGTCATACGTACTCAAATCGCTAGCCCATAAAAAAGGTTCGTGTCTTAGCTCTATTGCCGCTGGGAAAAAACTGAACATGGCAAATAAAATAGGCATTTGAAGTAGCATAGGCATACAACCACCTAGCGGACTTACGCCATATTCGCTAAACATTTTCATTTGTTCTTGTGCAAATGCTTGCTGATCATCTCCGTGTTTAGCTTTTAGTTTGTCCAATTCTGGTTTGAGGACTTTCATTGCAACGCCACTTCTAAAAGTTTTGAATGAAAGTGGGGTGAGTAAAAGTTTAACAATCAATGTAAGCAAAAATATAATCACACCATAATTAGTGAAAAATTGAGATAAGAAATCGAAAATCGGTATAATAAAATATTCGTTGAATATTTTTACCCATCTAAAAATTACAATATCTTGGCTCAATGGAATTATTGTGTGCAAATCATTATTTTCAGCTTTTAATAATTTGTATGAACTAGGCCCTATAAAATATTCAAATGAAAGCGAATCTTGTGGCAATAATGTCAAGTCTGCATTATATTTTTTTACATAATTCAGCTCATTTTCCATATAGAAAGATTTCATAGTTCCTTTCTCAAAATTACGGCTAGGAAGAATTGAAACATTGAAAAATTGTTGAGAAAAAGTCAAGAATTTAAATGGTTTTTCGTTTTGTTTTTCGTCGTTTTTGTTCAAGTTCAATTTCTCTACATAGCTGTCTCCATCTTGTAGGTACATAATAGTAGAATATTGTCTCTCTCTTGTCAAATTAGCTTCTTGCTGAGCCATTTCGGTTTGGATGCTTAAATTAACTTTTTTATCTTTTGCATACCCAGGTACTGTCCATTTTTGGGATAGTTTATAGCTATTTTTAGGAAGTGAGTAGTTTAATATTACTCCAGAGGCAGATTGTAGTTTTAAATTTCCATTTTCATTTGAAACTAGAACAAAGGACTCTTTTGAAGTACTGATATTTCCCGTTTGAGTGGGAAACGTAAAATTCCATTTTGTATTTTTTTCATTCAAAAGTTCTACAGGCTTATTCTCAAAAGTAGTATACTTTTTTAAAGATACATTATTGATACCACCTCCGTTGGAAGAAATTTCGATTTTTACCAAGTCGTTTTCTAGTACAAACTGTTGATTTGGTGAAGAAACTAAAGGAGTAGCGGCTGTATCTTTTGTTTGTGCCAAAGTTTTTGTTGCTGAAGCAGTATCAAGGTTTTTGGCTGTATTCGTTTTAGTGCTATCTGCAGATACTGGCGGTGTAGAGGCCATTGTTTTTGCTTTTTTGGAAAGATTCCAAGTATATAGCCCTACCATGAGCACTATAAGAAAAATACCTAGTACCGTATTTTTGTCAATATTTTTAAACATATTTTTTATATTAAATAAGAATGCAAATCTAATGGAAATGGGGGAAATATGAGTTTATTTTTATTTCACCGATAATTGTGCCTTCAAAATAGAAATAAGCTGATCTTTTTGGCTCGGTTTTGGCGCTCTATGGTCTACCAAATTACCACTTTTATCAATCAATAAATAGTGTGGCAAGGTTTGTATAGTATATTTTTTGGCAAAATCGCTATGGAATCCATACGGATAAGCTATTCCTTGTATGCCATTTTGGATGTTGAGTTCCTTCAATTTTTCCTTCCAATTCTCTATTTCATTATCAATAGACATATATAGAAATACAATTTTATCATTTCCTTTGAATTCTTTGGCTATTTCTTGGCACAAAGTCATATTTTCTACACTGGTAGGATATTTACTGTTCCATACATATATATACACTACTTTGCCTATCAGCTCTTTAGAGTTATGATTTTTATTATTTTCATCTAAATAATTAAACATAGGAGCTGTTCTACCTTTTTCATATTGAGCCAATAAAAGGAGCTTCTTTTTAATAGCTTGAGACTTATTTACATCATATTCTTTGGATAGAAAGCCTGTAATTTCTTCTTTGATTTCCAAGGGCTTGCCATAATAGCCTACCCAATCGCCCAACGCTCGCTCTTCCAAGACTCTTCTAACTGAAATTTCGGAATATCGCTTGGAGCGTTCTATCAATTTTTTATAAAAAAATAATTCTTCATCTTTTTTGTTTGGATAATCTTTATTGATTTCAAATGCATTTTCGAGTCGAAGAAATTGATAATGAACATCAATATATAATGGATAATCTCTATAGTTTTGGTATAAAATTTCATTTTTGAATTGATAATAATCCATATCGGCTTCATAAAAAGTATCTGGATGAATATTCAAAAACTTTGGAAAATTGAAAAAATACTGATATGCAGTGAGTTCGATATTGTTTTTGGTATAAAAATTCTTGAGATCATTAGAAATTTTGGGATAAAGATTTTGATTCTGAAAAGCAATTTTTAATTTATTCGCTTCTGCCATTACTTCTTTTTTGTATAAAATAGGGTCGTGTTGTTTAGCGGTTTCTTTTAGCTTATTTGTAATTTCCGAACTGAAAAAAGAGGGTTTTTCGGGATTGTTCAAAAAAAATTGGTCGGCAGCATTTTTACCATTAAATTCAAACTCTTTGCCATTAAAATAGTCAAGATTTACTTCTAAAACGGTGTTCGGAATCAAAAATAAGTATACAAATCTATCTTTATAGCTCATCTTCCATATACTCGGTTTTTCATTGGTCAATTTAATCTCATAGCTTCCTTCCTTGGGACTAAATTCTCTTTTTAAATCCATCAATTTGCTATTCACCATTGGCGTAAAAATTACTGCCATATAATTATTGTCATTGATTTTCCCTTTAAGGGTAGTGTTTTGGGAAACTAGGTTTTGGGACAAAAATATTGTAAGTATTAAAATTAGATTTTTTAGAGTCATTTTGCCATTTGTATATTATAAAAAACAAAAGTATGGTTTTATTGTTTTCTTTTGTTATAAATTTTTTTAAGTGCTTGATTTTGTAAAATATACTTGTTTTTAATTTCATTTAAATTCTCGTCAAAAAGACTATGTGTAGAGAATTGATACATAATCAGCCCTCCAAAATCGGGATTGAATTTTTTGAGTTCAGATTGATCTTTTGCATTTAATATTCTAAATGACCCAGGAGTATTTCCATAGCCAAAAGAATCTTTGGAGATGGGTTTATGATTGCTAAACCAGAAACTTAATCCATCGCCACACTCATATTCACTATTAGAATCAATCAAGGTAAGTTTGTAGCAATTTTTTGGCACTTGAATTGTATCAAGATACGTTTTTGAATCGCCAAAATATTCTTTTTCAAAAACAACTTGATTGGAAGCATTTACGAGCTTGATTTTATTTTTATTTTTTTGCTCTCCACTAGAAGATTTCAATTCAAGAATTATTTTTTCAGAAGGAAGCTGGTCTACTAAATTAAATTTTGAAGCTAATAAATCATTCCAAAAAGAAGAATTATATTGATTTTTTTGGATAGAGCAATAAAAAATAGGACTTTTTGTATCGGTACCTTTCCATGACATTTGAGGCAGTTCAATTTCTTTAATTTCACTATTTTTTATTTCACCTCTCCAGATATACGTTTGTTTATTTTTGGCATCTACCCAATAATCTATGTAGAGCTCTTTTGCTGCTTTTTGTCCGATATTTTTAATCCTAATTTTTGGATTTAGACAAATGGCATTATCTATTTTGAAATTAGGGTCAGAATTTGGAGCTATGATAGCATCAAGTGCCACATCATTCATTATGATAGATTCATAATAGATCAAATACCCTGCAATGACATAATTGGCATGATAAGGTGAATCTGTTTTTGGAGGAAAATAACCAAAAGAAATATCTACTTCATTACTATCATTTTTTTTGAGAAATGGTGATAAGTCTATTTCTTCTTCTATTATTTTTTCGCCTGGGCACCAATTGGTTCTACTAAAAATCCATGTGCCACTTTGAGGTTGAATATAGGTTTTATCACAATTTTCTTTCCATAGTCTTTTTTTGAAAATTTCTACGCCATTTAGTTTTATATAATAGTCAATGGGCGTAAATTCTCCTTGTGCATCATGCCCCGATATGATACTTTTAAATTTTACAAAAGGGTTCTCTTTGTTTACAAAAAATTTATGAGATTTTGTAATGCTATCAAATTCATTTTTAGATTTATATACATATCCGTCTTCATATATTTTTTCTACTTTTATAGGAATGGCTTCGGCTTTTCCTTCAATTAAAATTAAGTTTACAGAAATGCTAAATCCAAATTTCCCTTTATTGTCCCAGCCACCAGTGTGAGCCGCAAAACATATACTATCTTTTAATAAAGGAAGAAAATCAGTCACATCAAAAGTATAAGGATGCGACCAGTTTGAGTTGTATCCATTGGTCCCCAATCTCATATATGAGCTGTAGGGCGTTATAAGCCTAGCAACTTCCCAGTTTTCTGAATTTGGATAATATCTATAGGTTTTGGGGCTATCGGAAGTGAGTATAGCACTATCTATACCTGCTTTTTTCTTACCAAAATAGCCTCTAAAAGTATAATCCCAAGCGCAACAGCCATACGATGCACAACCTAAATCTATTTTTAAGATTGCTTTTTTATATTTCTTTTTTGGGTCAATTTCTTTGAAACTTTTGTGCCATTGCGGGCCCAAATACTGTTGAACATCATATTTTGTATAAAAGTTTACGATAGTAGTATCGCCTTCTCTTGCAAATAGCGTATTTGAAAAGAGAACTGAACAAATAACAAGAATAGATAGTGACTTCAAAGGATAATTTTTTATTTTTTTAATTCTAAAACCGCTATAGTCTCCAAATGCAGTGTCTGAGGAAACATATCTACCGGCCTAATTTTTGTAATGACATATTTCTCGCATAAAAGATTCAGTTCATTGGCCAATGTATGTGGATTGCAGCTCACATATACTATTTTGTTGCATTCCAAATCCAGCAATTGCTCTATGACATCGGGGTGCATACCTGCTCTTGGTGGATCGGTGATAATGACATCGGGC
>JBIPPG010000100.1:0-8252 GCA_044368545.1 Chitinophagales bacterium
GTTGGGAAAATGTCGCCCAAAAATCTTAAAACGACTACCATCTGCGATGAATTGAAACTGAGTACAATAGGACGCTCAAAGGTAATAGGCGTATGTATAAAAGATAGAGGTTCAATATTGCCTGCAGGTCATATGGCCAATGCCGCTTACTGGTATGATGGGAAAACGGGCACGTTTGTATCGAGTACGTATTATATGAAAGAGTTGCCAAAATGGTTGAAAGAGTTCAACAAACAAAAACATCCTATCAAGCTTATGAGCCAAGGATGGAACACGCTCTTACCAATGGATAAATATATCTATAGTGGTACGGATGATAATAACTGGGAGGATAAACTCTGCAAAAGCGGACACAATGGATGTTGTGGCGGCAAAGATGGCGTAAAACTGAGCTGCAACACATTTCCCTATACTTTTGAAAAAGAAGAAATGAACGATGCTATCAAAGTAACGCCTTATGGCAATACCCTCACGACTCTACTAGCAAAAGAAGTGTTGGAAAAAGAGAAAATGGGCATGGGTACCGAAACCGATTTTCTGTGTGTAAGTTACTCTTCTACAGACTATATAGGCCATGCTTTTGGGCCTTATTCAAAGGAATCGGAGGATACCTATATCCGATTGGATAAAGAAATTGAAGATTTGCTGAATACATTGGATACTAAATATGGCAAAGGAAATTATTTGACCTTTTTGACGGCAGACCACGGCGTACAAGACGTTCCTGCTTTTTCGGTGTCCAACAAAGTGCATGGCGGCAATGTAGATGAAAAAGACTTGAAAAAACAATTTTCTGAATTATTAGCTACAAAATTAGGGGCTGGCGAATGGGTAAAATTTGTCTTTAACGAACAAATCTACTTGAATAAAGAGCTTTTGGCTTCCAAAAACATTTCCCCAAAGATGATTACAGATATTCTCAATGGACAACCGAAAGAAAAAATGGAAGGCATACGAGGATTTTATAGTTTTGAGAATTTATATAATGAAAATATTCCTGCTTCTGTTAAAGAAATTATCAATAATGGCTATTTTCCACACCGAAGTGGCGATATTTATATCATGCTTGAGCCAAATTGGATGAGTCATGGCAAACAAGGCACTACACACGGAAGCCCTTATACACACGACACACATGTTCCTTTTTTAATTATGGGAAATGGCATTAAACCAAAAAAATCCAGCAAACGATACCATATTATAGATATTGCGCCTACTTTGGCAAATATATTAGGAACGCTCCAACCCAATGGCTGTATAGGCAATCCTATTGAAGAAGTGGAGATAGTGAAATAAAAAAAATAACTTTGAAAACAAAACTTTGCTTTTTATTATTCTTGATTTGTACCCAATTTCAGGCACAAGAAAAACATCAATTCTACACCTATTGGGGTTGGAATAGAGCTGTTTTTACAAATTCTGACATTACATTTACCAGCCCCGATTATAATTTTACGCTAGAAAATGTATCGGCGCATGACAGACCTACCGATTTTGCATTAAATCCTTATCTAAATCCTGGAAAAATGACCGTTCCACAATACAATTTTAGAATAGGATATTATATCAATTCAAAAACATCCATTTCAATAGGTGTCGATCACATGAAATATGTAGTAGATGACAATCAAATAGCAACCATTAGAGGAAAAATTGCCCTAAACAATAATAAATATAATGGGAATTACAACGGCGAAACCATTGAATTGGCAGAGGATTTCTTAAGGTTTGAACATACCGATGGACTCAATTATATAAATTCGGATATTAGAAGACATTTTGAACTATTTTTTATTCATTCCAAAAAAAGAAAAATCATCACATTTGGAGCACAAATAGGACTAGGCGCAGGGATTTATTACCCTCGAACTTCCTCTATTTTGTTAAACAAAAAGTATAAAGATGCATTTAAAGTTTCTGGCTTTGGATATAATGGAATTGTGAGTCCTAAAATTACTTTTTTCAATATTGCATTTATTGCATCGGAATTCAAGATGGGACAGACTCTTTTATCCAATATCGAAACATCTTTTGACGATAATGATTTTGCAAAACAAAATTTCTGGTATTTTCAATACAATTTAGTGTTTGGGGTTGAGTATAAATTATTCAACAAAAAGAAAATAAACGAGCCACAATCTCTTTTATAGAATAAACTCAGGAAAATCAAACACAAATGTACTGCCTTCTTTGGAGCTTTCTTTTACGTATATTTCTCCTCCGTGGAGTTGTACAATTTTTTTGCAAATAGCTAAGCCCAATCCACTGCCTTTTGGTTTTTTCAAATCTTGATTTCTGGCTTGGAAAAATTTCTCAAAAATTAAGTCAAAATACTTTTCGTCTATTCCATTGCCTTCGTCTTTTACTTCAAAGAAAATATCTTTATCTTTTTTGTAAATGGATAGCGTAATTTCGCCGTTTTCTCTTGTAAATTTAGTAGCGTTGCTGAGGAGATTGATACAAACTTGGTAAATTTTATCTCGGTCAAAAACCATTTCATTGAGCCCCGATTGTAGATTTAATTTGTATTGAACCGGTTGTCCATGAATATTTTTATTGCCATCATGATTGAATAGTTGCATGACATCTTCTGCAAATTCACCAATATTAACCACAGAAAGTACCAATTTTTGCTTACCACTATCGTAGCGCTCCAAATCCAAAAGCTGATTGATAAGCCTAGTAATACGTTCGCTTTCCTTGTAGATAATGCCCGAGAATTGTTCTATTTCATCTTTGGAAATATCTTCATTTTCCTTCAAAATTTCGGCAAAAGATTTGATAGAGGTAATGGGCGATTTGAGTTCGTGGCTCACTGTGGCTAGGAATTCGTCTTTTATTTGGTCATGTTGGATGAGTTTATTGTTGATTTTTTCCAAATCTTCTTTGGCTTTGGAGAGTTCTGTAGACTGTTTGGTCAGTTCCTTGTTCAGCACAAATACTTCGCGGCTTTCCTTCAAAATATCCACCACTTCATTGATAAAAATATCTTTGTCTGTAATTACCGAACTCACCAAAATACGTGCCGATACGGGCCCTACCACTGCACTCAATATCCGCTCCGCAAAAGGAATAAGTCTAGGATCGGAAATTTTATTTTTTTCCAAATCCAGCTGATACTTTTTTGAAAACGAAAGCAAGGCTTGCTGCGTTCGTTCCTCGCCTATAAACTTGATTAGTAGCGACTGAATATCTGAAATCAAAGCCGTTTCGCGCCATACCACATTGCTATCTACCACATCGGAATATTTGAAAACATCCACAAAAATGTGGGCTTGTTGTTTTTCGATATTGCTTAGACGGGTATTGAGCGATACAAAAATGAAAGTACAAAAATTGAAAAACATACTCCAGAAAAAGCCATGGATTACAGGATTGAAATCCGTAAGCCCAAACAACGCCAGAGGTTTGAGCCACGCAATGCCATAAGGACCAAATTCAAGAATTTTTTTTCCAAAGGCAAAATTATCGATAATAGATGGCAATACCAACGTATAAAGCCACACCACAAAACCCATAATTAAGCTCGCAAAAACCGCTTTTTGGGTTGCTTTTTTCCAATACAACGCCCCTAAAAGTGCAGGGAAAAATTGGGCTATGAAGACAAAAGAAATCAAACCAATACTCACCAACGAATAAAAAGGACTCAATAAATGATAATAAATCAACGACAAAACCATGATAAGCACCACACTTAATTGCTTGAGGAATAAGGTTTTGGTTGCCAGTTGATCGTTGAAATCCTTCTTTTTATTGCCAAAATTGACCAAAAGTGGAATCAAAAAGTTATTGGAAAGCATATTGCTTAGCGCCAAAACTTCTATAATAATCATAGCCGAAGCAGCCGAAAATCCACCCAAAAACACCAAAACACCGATGATTTTTGCATTGAATTTGAGGGGAATATCTAGGATATAATAATCGGGATTGATAGGCAACCCATCAAAAAGAATATTGCCAGCAAAAGCGATTGGAAGCACAAAAAGATTAATCAAAAAGAGGTATAATGGGAAAATCCAGATGGCTTTTTTTAAATGCGCTTCGTTTTGATTTTCTATTACCCCAATTTGAAACTGACGAGGCAGCAAAACCACCGCAATAGCAGAAAGAACCGAAAGCCAAAACCATTCGGTCATACGATTATGCCCCGACATTACAAAAAGCTCGGTCATCGCTTTGCTTTTGTGGCTGATGGTATCGTAGATTTCGGCAGGACTGTCAAATAAAAAATAAACAATAAAAATTCCCGCCACCAAAAAAGCCACCAATTTCAATACCGATTCAAAGGCTACCGAAGCCACAATTCCCGAATGATACTCATTGCTCTCCATCTTCTTAGCACCGAATATGATGATAAAAAGACCTATGATAAAACTGACAATAATGGACAAATTGCTGATTTTTATCCACGAAAATTGATTGTTTTGGCTGAGGATAATTTCAAAACTATCCGAAATAGCCTTGATTTGCAAAGAGATATAAGGCACAATTCCTATGATACAAAGCACAGTAATCAACATACCCAACTCAATACTCACACCATAGCGAAGCGACAGAAAATCGGCAAGTGTAGAGATTTTGTTCATCTTGGAAATGCGGATCATTTTCTTCATAACAAAGTACCACAGCGGCATGAGCAAGGTAGGACCAATATAAACGGGCAAAAAATCGATGCCATTGACCGATGCTTTTCCGATACTGCCATAAAAAGTCCATGCCGTACAATAAATAGCGAGTGAAATAGAATAGATGACCCCACTGTTTTTGATAAAATTTTGTAAGCGAGCCGATTTCTCTACCACAAAAGCAAGCCAAAACAAAAAGGCTAGATAAAATAAAGCAATAGCGAGTACAAAAATTTGCATGAATCTATAGATTGGTTCTTAATAGAATACAAATATATATTTTTTGGATTGTAGGAGCGAAAAATATTTAACTGTAAAAATGAGAAATAAAAAAAAGGGGCAACATACATTGACCCTTTCGTTATTATTGTTTAATGATTTTGATCTGTCTTTTTTCGCTAGGTTTTATTATTTCTACGATATAGACACCCGAAGCAAACGCTTCTATATTCACACGCGTCTTTCGAGTAAGCAATGCACCCGAAGTCAATACTCTTCCATTTAAGTCTATAATATTGTAGCTTGAATTTTCTTCAAACGGTATGCTGATATCGATATAATCTTTCGCAGGATTGGGATAAATATACGTTGGATTATTTCCTACACTACAGTTAGAGGATATAATTTGTGACCACGTTTCTTTTCCGTCAAAATCTATATCTTTCAATCTATAATAATTGGATTGTTTTTCCATATCGTTGAAACTATATTTGGTTTCGGTGGCTTTGGTTCCTTGTCCTTTTATGGTATAAATTTTTTCCCAAATCTTTGCATCTGTACTTTTGTATAATTCAAATTGGTTATTATTTTTCTCCGATGCAGTAGTCCACTGCACTTGATTATATTCACTATTACATTCAACCTCAAAGCGACTTAATTCTATAGGCAAGGCAATAGTGCTAGAGCCTCCAATAGCAAAAGGAGAAAAAGTCCCTGTATAACCATTATAGGTCAATGAATTTCCAGAAATGGTAGTGGTTCCCATAGTAGGAATTTCCCAGCCACTTCCATTATGATGATTCAACATATAAGAAGAAATACCTCCAACCTTTTGAGATTGATTCCATGTAAATTTCATATCGATACCACTTCCTGTGTTTGGATTTAATTTAGAGATATCCCAAGTAACTTTTATATGTGGGTTTGAAACGGCAACTCCATTTAATCCATAAAAAAAGACAGAATCTATAACTCTTACTGAAAATTCATCTGCGCTTGTCGTTTTGTTGGTAATTACAATTGGATTATAATCTTTATTTCCTATATGAAAAGTCTTTTCAGTATTTGTTGGAATGGGTAGTGTAATTTTGCCTGTTCCATTTGTTTTTATATAACTATTTGAGCCAAAACCTTTTATATCTTTTGCTATAAGATTATAATTACCTAATTCTATCTTTCTTGAAGTTCCATTAAAATCAATAACACCAAATTCTCTATCCTGTTCTAGCAATAAATCATTTGTTGCTGTAGAATTTATAATTATATCTTGTCCATTGTTAGGGATACCTCCACACCAATTATTTGCATTGTTTGCATTTTTAGATACAGTGCCATCCCATCTTACAACAGTAGTTCCAAATACTGTAACTTCACCCGAAGAACTTGATTCATTACCGCATGCTTGAGTTGCTGTAGAAACAATAGCTCTGTATTTTCTACTTGTAGTTACATTAGTTTGGGACAAAGTAGTGCTAGTACTTGCAACATCTGTCCATACAAAACCTCCATCGGTTGAGAATTGCCATTTTGTAATATTTCCCGAATGACCACTTAATGTGAGTGTAATATTATTAGAGCCACTACAAGAAGAGGTGCTAGAAATGGTTCCACCTAAAGGAGGAGTACCTACGGATACCGTTACGGGGTATCCATTTGAATTTACAGCTGAACCACATCCAGATTGCTGAACTACTGCTCTATAGTAGTATGTTCCTGCAGTATTTAGTGTTTCTGTTAAAGTCGTAGTTGTATTACTAATTGTTGTAACACCACTGGCGAAAGTACTTGAAGTACTTCTTTCCCATCGTACTACCGAACCAATATTTCCAGAAAGTGTTAATTCTGTGGAACCGCCTGTACAAATTGCACTTTTAATGGAAACAATATTTCCTGCATTAGTTGAAGCTACGGTTATTTTTACAGAAGATGTTGCTAAATTTGAACATCCTGAAGTATTTACAATAGCTCTATAATATCTTGTTTCTGTGATATTAGCAACTGTAAGGGAAGTGCTTGTAGAACTTACAGTAATGCCAGCCGTAAGGAAATTGTCAAGAGAGTACTCCCATCTTGCAACCGTTCCGCCCGATGCTAATCCTGTTAAAGTCAAAGTTGTAGAGTTA
Source organism: Chitinophagales bacterium (assembly GCA_044368545.1). Taxonomy (GTDB): domain Bacteria; phylum Bacteroidota; class Bacteroidia; order Chitinophagales; family JADJOU01; genus CHPMRC01. Next base: position 6,968 of record JBIPPG010000100.1, read on the forward strand.
GTACCAGAACAAACATTAACATTACCACCCGTAATAGTACCCGAAGGCGCTCCATTAATATAGACATTTCTTGTAAATACCGTATTTATGTTGCCACTGGTATTGTCGCCGGGCATATCTCCAAATTCAATAACGCTTCCTATGGACGAAGTATTTGGGAAATCATTCCAATCTCCAACCCCTGTATACATATGACCATAATCTTCATTGCCCGAAATTCCATTTACTAGATAGTCATTTGGTTCATTAGCTTGCCAATTTTGATAAATTCCTGAAATAGGGCTTCCAACTCTATAATCTTGAGCATTTCCTGTTCGAATTTGAGTCCCTTTCTTGGGACCTGTAACCCAATGCCAATAACCTTCTGCAGCATTTTGATCAATATATTTTGAATACCCTACGACACCATTAATCTGCTGAAAATTATCTGAACATCCTATCCAAGAATTCATACTCAATAATTTACTAATAAAACTATTTTCAGCTTGAGAACTTGGGGTAGCTAAATATCCTTGTTTCCCAAAATAAGATATATTCTCCGCATCGGTTTTAGCAGTAGTCCAGCTTGTATTTGAAGTAGAGGCTTTATAAAAATGATTGTTCAACGGATTGTAATATACATCCCCAACGATGAACGCTACTTTTCTAGATTCGGGTGCGCATACTGCACTTGTTGTTTGAATGGTAACATTTCGTAATATTTTTTCCCAATCGGCTGCTAATGCAGAACCACTAAAGACCAAACTTCTTGTTGTTGCGTTAAATGGAGCCACCGAAATTCCTGCCGGCAAGGCGCCACCTGAAGCAGTATTATATGCTAAAACATCGCCAGATTGATAGCTTTCCGTAATTGAAGCAATACATCCACTTACTGTGCCATTTGAAGACATTGACAAAGAATTATCTACAATTGTAGGGACATTATTCGTAATATTATTAATTGTAGAGGAACCTGATATATTTACACTATTAGCTGCAGACGGAGCGGTATATGTAAATCCAGCAAAAGTTGCCGAACCACCAGCTGTTGTAACGGCTATATTCCCAGAGGAACCATAACCAACTTCTGCAGAAATTGAGGTGCTGGAAGAGGCATTAAAACTGTAAGCTGCAGTTCCACCAAAAGTAACGGCAGTAGGACACATTAAGTTTGTGCCTGTAATCGTAATAACCGTTCCTCTTGTTCCTGTACTAGAACTGATAGAAGAAATTGTTGGCGTTGAAGTATTTAGAGTAAAATTTGATGAGGATGAAGCAGTAGTTGCACCACAAGTTTGAACAGTAA
>JBIPPG010000385.1:0-4146 GCA_044368545.1 Chitinophagales bacterium
AAACAAGGTGCTGCTGGAGCAGGTGTAACTAACAAGAACTCTTTTGTCGAGGACTTGATTAATGACATTCCAGACATTTCTGAACCACACTTCCTAGGTCTTGGCACCCATCCACTGATGCCAATGGTGGCTTCATCATTAACCTTGCCATCAAGAACAATTGCCGATGTCATTGCGATGCGAATCATCGCTGATGGTATATCTGAAATGTTCCGTGAGTTTGAAGCTTCTTCGGGCGTATCAGATGAATTAGTTAATGATCTTCATCGAGAATGTGGCCTAAAGCCACTGGTTGACGCAGAGACATTTGATACAGAGACACGGCTGTCCTTTGTGCCTCCGACGAGTATCAGGTCTGCAAGTGATCTTGAAAGTTCAGTAGTGAAATTGCGTGGCGGTATGACAAATGCCAAACCAATCATTGAGCAGCTGATTAGAGATACTGTGCGGCAGAAGTCAGTATTTAACGTACTCGACGCAACACAAGCACTTCTTAAGGGACATCCCGAATTGAGTCTCCCTGTGGCAATCCGAGTTGCTTCAGCGGGATTGACGAAACTTGAGACTAAGTCTTCTCAACAAACTCCTACGACTGCTTCCAAGGGTAAGTCGACATCGAAGAGAAGAAGAATGGGGCTTCCGCAACGGGTCGACTCCAAGACCGCTGTGAGTCGTTTTAACGCCGAACGGAATCGCTTTATTGAGGAAGTCCGTGAAATGTGGTGGGCGCAGTGGAACAACAGTCGTGCCGGATGGGTGACTAGTGTCGAACAGGGATCAACCAAACTCTCCCAACTTCTCCAAAATGTGAGGGAGTTGGTGGAGGAATATCGCTCTCAGGTATCAAGCCACAAAGCTGACTTGGCAGAGAATCGTATTGGTGTAGTGAACTTCATTCCGACAGGTGGTCGTTCTATCGAAGTTGCACTTGATGTGCTCTTCACTGAAACGTGTGATCGAGTAAGAAACGATCGTGGGATAAACGATCAGTCCGCAGTTGCGTTGTTGAATACCCTTGCAACCACATCGGAATCAGGTAATGCATGGGCGGCAATGGTTGAGGAATTCTCACAGAATAAGCCAAAGTCTGCTGTTTTTGACGTTTTGCTTGAAGTTGTTCGTAGTGCTGTTGAAACTGCAATGACAACCGATCAGAATCGCAATGGCACATTGCGTTCGCTTGGTCAATTGCTAGTCGAGGCGACCACAGTTAATGGCAGCAGCGATGCGGATGCATTGCGGGCTTCGCTTGGAAATCTTGTACCCGATCCGATTCTTCCAAGTGGCAGTAGCAAGAGTGCACGAGTCCTCATTAGTTATCCAGGTGAAAGAAATAGCAATGTAGAGAAAATGCTCTTGGAAACATTGACTCTCGGAGGGGCTTTTAAGAGTTTGTTAAACAAGAACACTCAACTGGAATTCTCGCCTACGGGAGACAGTGATGTGTTGACGGTTAACATCAACTTAATTGGTCAGGGATTGCTCGATAACCCGGAGACAAGAGAGATCCTTCTAAGTTGGGCACAGGCCGTTGAGAATCCTCTCGTTGACGATCAATTGAATTGGCGCCAACGTCTTGGATACAAGAATGTGAATCAAATCTTTAACCAATCAAGCCGAGAGTATGTGCTTAGTGGTTTGTTGCGAGCATTGGCTGGCGGTTTCTTGGACATCACTGCAGGAACGCTCGAATCTCCTGAGAGGATTGTCCTTCGTAACCCCGATGGTCAACAAGCAGCTCTCGCCCATGTTGAAATTGAGGTGACACCTCTTATGGGTTGTAGCTCATGGCCAAACATCATCGCTGCCTACGAAAAACTAGTTTTAGATGTCGATCCACAGAAGGATTTCCGAGCAAACGTGATAAACAAAATGCTCAGTTACATCCCACCAGTGCTCGCAGGAGGATCAGAACAGGTGCCAGAGGCACTTGTTGCACTCGATGCACTCCGAGATGCGGAAGTTGAGAAACTGAATATTGCTCTTGGTGGAACTCACTATGGTGATTCAGCTATTCGTGGATTTGAAGCTGCTTTGCAATTTTGGACTGAAACACTTCCAAATGCAATGAATCGTCCAATCCAAGGTGCCTTTTACAAGTCGATTGCTTCGGCAATTGCCGCACAAAAGTAGTCTGTATGTCCTTAAGGCGAGATGCCTCGGTTGTATCCATTGATTTGACAATTGAAGGTCAGAACCTAAAGAGCTTTGATGACATTGTTCGTTACTCTTTAGCTTCGTTATCAGCCCAAACACATGTGGGCCAAGGGATTGGTATCCAACGTCCATGGAATCTGGTTCTCGTGGACAAGTTTGAAACTGTCTTTGATCATCTCGATCTTTACACATCGATTCTTACAAATGCTGTCCGTCCGAGAGTGATTCTCTTGTTACATGCGGAAGTCAAAGATGATGGGAAGAGGATTTACTCCGTAGAGTTGCCAGAGATTTTTCGTGAACAATCCGAGTTAGTGCGCGTTATTGCGATTACGAGTAAAACCGGATGCCAATGGGCTCCTGGGGACCATATTCCAGATGGTCTTGCGATGTGGCCCGCAGACCCTGATGGAGAAGAAACGATTCGAATCCTTGTAGATACAGTCAGCGCTTCAGAGATTTACACTCAGTTGTTCGAGGAGTCATCCAAATCTGAATATGGGGTTTGGAGTATTGGGACAAAACAAGTGTGGTTTGGCAAACTCCCAGCTCGCCCGACTGCCGACGCACTTTATGAAGTGGGTGATGGACTCGTCGGAGATGACGGCAAAGTTGCAGTTCTGAGAAAGTTGGAGACGTGGCGTGTACAGCCTGAACTAACCGGTGGAGCTTTTGAGTCGGATATTCTGATTCCTGGCGGCAAGAAGGACCTTCTGTTTTCCGAGTTGCGCAAGAAATCTAAGTCATTTCAAAAAATTGCTGGGCTCAGTGGACGCTCTAAGACGATCGAACGCGTTGCTGGATATCCAAAGATTCAGAAGTCATCCGGTGAGCAATTGGTTGCGCTGTTCAAGGAGTACTGCAGCGAAACGACTGAGTTGGTTAGTGCAATCGATGCGTCTGATGGCTTTATGGATACTGAGCGCAGAATGATTGAGGGACAAGGAATTCTCTTGAACCGTCCTGATGATCTCCGTCGAAAATACGACGACGCCGATACATCTCTTCTGGACAGCATTGTAAATGGTATTCAATCTGCGATATCAGATGGACACAGTCTTGCGCCAATTCGCATTCAGCTTGAAGATATTATTGCGAAGGTTAAACCCCTTTCGACTGAGGAACTTGTTGAGAAATTCAATGATTTTAATTTCAAGGCAGAGGAAGAAAAACTCTCAAAAGCGCTTGAGAACATGCCGAATGGACCTCTTCTTCGAATCGGAACGAGCGTTGCACGGGGAATCAAATCTGTAACTTCGCGAGTGATTCTTTCCTTTTTGTATGTGTGGGCATTGGCAACGACATTGTTTGAAATATTTGATGAAGGAAAGACTCATGCGGCGATTCCTTTGCCTCAGTCCATGAGGCAAATTGCTGCATACATAACAATTGCCCTCTTCATATTGATGACTCTTCTTGTAGGTGCCGGTGGATTATTGCTCAATCGGGAAGCGAAGTTGATTGCAAGATGGGGTCAGACGACTGGAGTTCAAACCGCAGAGGTATCCGTAGCGAATTCTGAGAAATTTCTACAGACGGTTACCTTAAATGATTGGGTTCTCAGTCGAACACGGCGAGTAGCTCTAGAGGAACTGACGTATCTTTTAGATGCGCTGACCCGTATTAGTACAACTCTCTCTGGAGCCCTCATCGAGCGGCATGAAGAACTTGCTGTTGGAGATATCAGTACAGCATCCCCTAATCCAGCTGTTCAGAGCGACTTCAATGCTGTTGCAGCAGTTGGAGTCTTCAAGAGTTTTGAAACCGTTATTGAAATTCTTCGAAATGATATTGCGACAATTCTTCAGAGCCGACTTGCATTGCGTGTACATGAGCTTCGTGGAATCGGCCGAGCAGATATGCCTGAACGTCTCCTAAACGACATTGAACAACCACTTAATGAATACGTCCTCAATGTTGTCAAGCGGGGGGCTTTAAGCCAAGATCTTGCTCAGAGTGAGGAAGCCGGTAACCAACGCCGAGAATTGG
>JBIPPG010000101.1:0-8169 GCA_044368545.1 Chitinophagales bacterium
ACTTCCTACAAAGGCATACGTATTAGGATTGCCATCTTGACGAGCCGCAAAATTTCTGTTAAATGAGTGAATAATCGTATTTTTCTCTTTTTTATCCGCTCCCATTCTATTCCACATCCCAATACAAGGGCCACAAGCATTTGAAAATACTTTAGCACCAATATTATTGAATATATCCAAGAATCCATCACGTTCAATGGTATAACGAATCAATTCGCTACCAGGCGTAATGGTATATTCCGCTTTTGCTTTCAAATTTTTGTCCGAAACTTGTTTAGCCAAACTTACCGCACGGCTAATATCTTCATACGAAGAGTTGGTACAACTTCCTATCAATCCTACTTCTACTCTTGTAGGCCATCCATTAGCAGCTGCTGCTTCTTTCATTTTGCTGATAGGTGTAGCTAAATCTGGGCTAAAAGGACCATTGATATAAGGCTCTAGCTCATCCAAATTGATTTCAATAACTTCATCAAAATATTTCTCTGGTGAAGCATAACATTCAGGATCGGCATTCAAATGCTCTTTTACCGAATTTGCTATTTCAGCTACATCGGCTCTTCCTGTTGCGTTCAAATAACGCTCCATACTTTCATCATATCCAAACGTAGAGGTTGTAGCGCCAATTTCAGCTCCCATATTGGCAATAGTGCCTTTTCCAGTACAGCTCAAGTTGGTAACTCCTTCCCCAAAATACTCAACAATAGCACCCGTTCCACCTTTTACAGTAAGGATTCCAGCTACTTTCAAGATTATATCTTTGGCACTACACCATCCACTTAATTTTCCAGTCAATTTGATACCAATCAATTTTGGCCATTTTAGTTCCCAAGGCAATCCAGCCATTACATCTACTGCATCGGCTCCACCTACACCTATCGCTACCATTCCCAATCCACCTGCATTCACAGTATGGCTATCGGTTCCAATCATCATACCCCCTGGGAATGCATAATTTTCAAGAACGATTTGGTGAATAATACCTGCACCGGGTTTCCAAAATCCAATTCCGTATTTATTAGATACTGAAGCCAAAAAGTCAAAAACTTCTTTACTTTCATTATTGGCAAATTCTAAATCTACTTTTGAACCTTCTTTAGCTTGAATCAAGTGATCGCAATGAACCGTACTAGGTACAGCTACTTTGCTTCTTCCACTGGTCATAAACTGCAAAAGTGCCATCTGAGCAGTAGCATCTTGCATAGCCACTCTATCTGGTGCAAAATCTACATAACTTCCACCTCTTTGAAAATCTTCAATTTTTTGTGATTCGTGCAAATGCGAATACAAAATCTTTTCGGATAATGTCAAAGGACGATTAATTGTTTGTCTTACTTTTTGGAGTTTTGCAGGTAAATTTTCATATACCTTTTTGACCATGTCTATATCAAATGCCATAATTTGAGAAAATTTTAATAGTTTTTATTGAATTTTGCAAAGATAATAAATTTTCCAAACATAAATTTGAATTTATTCCAAAACCTATAAAATAGATATAGTTAATTGTTATTTCTATTTTAATCTAAGTTTATCAGAACTTAAATCTAATATTAGGTAAAATGAGGAATGGAATATTTTTTGAAAATCCTTTTTCAAAATCATAAAATGTTAATAGCCTTAATCCAAGATATAATTTGTTTTTAAAATTATAGTCCGATCCAGTTGTAAATATTATAGCATGAACTGGGACACGGTAATTATGATGTATAAATGTTTGGGTATCAGCATAAATAGAAAGGCTACTATAAGTATAATAACAAACTCCTGTTGAAAATGAAAATCGTTTTTTATAATTAGGCGTATATGTAAATTCTAACGGTACACTATATGTTGGTTCTAGTTCTTTTTTTTCTGTAAAATAGTATCCATCTGCATATTGGTTGTTCCTTAGCTCTAAATAAAATCCAGCACCCAATCTCGCTTCTAGTAAACTTTTTTTACCAAGTAAAATAGACTTGCTTATTCCTGCCGAAAAAACAGGCGAATTACCAAAGGCTTGAATGTCAAATCGAAATTTTGTTAATTTTTTGACAATAGAATCCTGAGAAAAGCCTTGAAGACTTACCAATAATATTGATAAACATAAAGTTGTTTTTTTCATATTTTTTGATTTTATAAAAATTGGCCTCTGCTTATAAACAGAAGCCAAAATATAATTAGAATTAGTTTCTATAAAACCCTGAAATAGATTCAATTTCATCATCCCAACTAGAAAGTTGAAACCACATAAAATATGAAAATCCCCATTTCCTCAAATCGTCACATCCATTTTGTGCTGTATTACCATCTGTGTAAAAACCACATCCTTTACCAACTTTAGTTAACTGGTATCCTACATAATTATAAGAAGTGTTTTCATATGCATATATCTGAAAATAATTAGCAGGGTGTGAAGCACTTGACAAATTTTGTAAAATTTGAAAAGATGTAATTTTATTATTACCGCCTCCAAGGCTATTTACCGCAAAACCTTTTTTATCTGCTCCTATAAACCCCGTACCTATATATTTTGTAGCTAATTCAGTATTATCCCAACCAGTATATATTGAAATATGATTTATTCCTGATGTATATAATAAGGTGTTATAATTAGGGTGATGATATGCATAAAAATTAATCCCTATCTTGGCAGACTTTAGTTTGTTTGTTTCTTCTACTTGTTTTGAAGTTAGGGGTTTTCGAGTGGCTTCAAAGTCTTCAATGCTCTTATAAAGTTCTCCTTTCCATGTCTGCATATTATAGTTTACAAACATATTGGGGTTTTCTTGAATAAATTTATAGATAGCCAAATTATCTTCTGTTTTTTCCATTACAGCTACTCTACCTTCTTTAGTAAGATTGTAGGTTAAGATTAATTTTTTACCATCTAAGGTATATTCTCTTTTTAAATTAATTTGTTGATATTGCTCCTGTTCTTTTTGACAAGAAGATGTAACTACTATTGAAAGTACTAATAATAATAAATGTATTTTTTTCATAATTGATGTTTTTAAAATTAAATTATTTTGTTGAAGTAAGTTCTTTTTCCATTTTATACACTCACCATAAAAAAGGGCGTGAACTCAATTGCTTGTTTCAAGACCATTCTAGGTATCTGCATAACCTCGCAATATTTTGAAACAAGCAAAGTTCACACCCCAAAGGGTGCGTCTTTGCCTGCTTCTCATTGCTTAATTTTGCAGATTTTAGAATGGAGAAGCTTTTAGCAACAACGTCGCATTTTATATGTGTTATAGTTTTTTAAATCATATCTTTTCCTTAATCTAGTTTAATAATTAATTGTAAAATACAAAAGTAAAAAAAAAATTATATTTTTGATAAAAAAATATGGTAATAAGATTAATTGATTTTTATTCTAAAGAGCTTTCTAATGGTAATTTTTATCCACAATTCTTAAAAAAAGATAACAGAAAAAGGGTTATAACTCTTATAACTGAAGGAAGAATGGACAAACCTTTTGATGAATGTATTCAAGAATATAGAAATCAAGAAGTTAAAGAATTTTTAAATCGTTATTATAATAGAGAAGATTTGCAATTCATATTGAACCAATTAAAGAATAAGTCAGATGATTCTAGTAAATGGAATTATATCCTATTAGGGTTTATATGTTCTTCTATTTTTAATATTATGGATAATTTGTTTAAAAAACCTCTTGAACTTTTAACAAGTATTCCTGTGGTTTTATTTGTTGTTCTCATTGCAGGCTTAATTATTATTTATAAAGTCACATATACAATAATTTTATCAACTTCATTAAAAGGTTTTATTTTCACAAGAGAAGCTAAAATTGAACAACTTACTGAAATAATTGAAGATTTGATATTAGAGTATAACAAAGAATCACAAACAATCTAAATAGATTCCCATACTTTGGTACCTTCACTACAATTTTTACACATATCTATTTGGCTTCTGGAAAGGAGAAGTTTTTGTCTAAAATCATCGTAATTTTTGGATTTCCAAATACTATGAAAATGAGCATCATCCCATTTTCCCATAGTATATTGTGCATCTTTGTCAAAACAGCAAGGCAATATTTGACCATCAAAAGTGGAAACCGCCGAATGCCAAAGCTTCCAGCACTGATTTTTCATTTCATTTTTGATAATATACGATCCGTCTGCACGTTTTTTGTATCTGGAATATTTATCTTGCTTAGGAATAAGTTCATTTCCCTGTTCAAAATCATATATTTGAGCCGTTTTGAGAATAACTTTATCCACGCCCATTTTTTTTCCAATCGCTTTTACCTCCTCAATTTGATGTTCATTGGGTGCAACTACCAGCATTTGAAAAATAATATATGGTTTTTTGGAGTTCAGCTTTCGCTTAGCATCAATCATATTTTGAGTTCCTTGAAGCACTTTTTCCAATTTTCCGCCTTTTCGATATTGTTCATATACCTCTTGCGTACTGCCATCGATGGATATGATAAGTCTATCAAGCCCCGAAGCCACTACCTCTTCGGCAACTCGAGTCGTCAAAAAATGCCCATTGGTACTGGTAACGGTGTATATATTTTTTTCGTGCGCCGCCTTTATCATTTTACAAAAATCCTTGTTCATAAACGGTTCGCCCTGAAAATATAGATACAAATATATCAAGTGAGTATGCACTTCGTTTATCCATTTTTGATATTTTTCCCATTCCGAATCGCCTATTTTTCGAGTGAAATTCTTGAGCCCACTTGGACATTCGGGGCAGGAAAGATTGCAGGTGGTAGTAGGCTCAAAACTCAAGGTAAATGGCAATCCCCAGAGGATAGGTTTTTTAAGAAATTGGGAAATATAAAATGTGCTGTATATACGCAAGGCATTGTACAACTTATACAGGCTAAGTTTACTGATAAAATTAAAAATATCAAAAAGATGCGCCAAGATTTTTTTTGACAAATGTAAGTAAAATTTCATTTGAAATGGGTACTTTTCCATTATATATAAAAAAAACAATTACATTTGTGCACATGAAATTTGGTTTTGTTTTTTATTTTTTGTGTTTTTTTGTTTCTGTAGAAGCTCAAACGGATTCTTTTACAACACAAAAATCATTTGAAGGGCAATTTTATTATGGAAGAATTTTCAAACATTCTCCTATTTTCAAGCCTGTAATTACCGAAAATTCGATGGCTGCCGAAGTTTCATACCAATGGCGAAACAATAAAAATCCTTTTCACGCTTATTTCAATTATCCTACAATAGGCATACATCTTTTTGGAACTCAATTAGGCGATGCACCTCTTTTTGGGAAAGGGTTTGGCGCTATGGGTTCTTTGCAGTTTCATTTGATAGAAAAAAAACGATTTTCATTGATTTGGAAAAATGCAATAGGAATGGGATACCTCACTCGTACTTTTTCCGACACTACCGAAAATAATGCTATTGGTTCGCATCTCAATATTTTGGCGCAGATACAAGCCAACGCTTTGTTTCATTTAACTAAAAATATAAAGGCACAATTGGGAGTAGGAATTACGCATTTCTCCAACGGAAGAACGACCTTACCCAACCTAGGCATCAATTTTATGTCTTTTCATTCGGGAATCGTTTATAGCTTCAACTCTGATAAAGCTTTTTATAAATTCAAAAAACAAGAAAATCTGAGGGATTTGCCTAAAAATGTAGTCGTTTTGGGATTAGGAGCCTCGGATAAAGGAAGCGGAAATCGTTCGGTGGTATTGCCTACCTACAGCCTTCAATATGCTCGACGGTTTTTTACCAGTCCTGTCAATGCGTTAACAGCTGGCATTAGCTTTGCATACAAAAACGATGATATAGACTACAATATTTATGGATTTACACAAAATAGCGACATTTCTTTGAACTTTGGCGATGAGATATTCTTTGGTAGATTTAGTTTTGCTCCGATGATGGGCGTTTATCTATATCCTATTTCAAAACAAAGCAAATATTGGTATCAAAAATACAGCCTCAATTATCAAATACCTATTTCGTGGAAAGGGATAGGGCTAGGAATTGGCGCACAATTGAAGACACATTATGGCGCGGCGGAATTGGTAGAAGGCAAAGTATTTTTAACTTTTTAAACTTTTTTGGGTCAAATAAACGTTCTAATGTTATATAAAAATTTCAATCTTTTGAAAAAAACAATATTCCTTTTATTTTTATTATTGGCAAGCTTCAAAATAGAAGCACAAGGAGGCGCTGCGGGCTTCAAAAACGACCAAAACTTTTTTTTTGTATATAACAACAATCAAATATCCAAGCTAGAATACATTCGAATAGACACTTTCTGGACGGGGAAGGATTATATCTCTTATATAGACAATTTTGGCAATTTTAAATTGTATTATAATTCCAGATTATACACTATTTTTCCATTAAGACCTACAAGTATTAAGGTTTCTAATTATCTAATGGCCTATACACAAGGCGGACAATTGGGCGTATTTAATGGAAAGGCTTCTCGAAAAGTAGAAACGTTTACGCAAGGCGATTTTAAGCTAGGCGATAGCATTATTGCTTATGTTGATAATTTTGGCTTGTTAAAAGCATACGTTTTTGATACCGTAATAACACTGATGCGCTGGGGAAACGAACCTTTTGAAGTGGGAGATAATATTATGGCGTATTCGTATGAAAACAGTGGTTTTTATGCGCTATACAACAAAAATGTGATAGAAATAGACAATTATCTGCCACATAATTACAAAGTAGCTAGAAATATTATAGCTTATAATGACTATTTGGGTAATTTTAAGGTATTTTCAAATGGAAATACATACAATTTAGAAATCTATGAAACCCCAAACTATGAAGTGGGAAATGAATTGGTGAGTTATTATAACAATATTGGCGAATGGATGGTTTTTTATAATGGTGAAAAATCAAAATTGATGACCGTAAAACCCAAAAAAAAATATTTAAAACGAAATGTATTGGCTTATGTAGACTTTGCCAATCGTTTTTATGTGTTTTATAAAGGGAAATTGACGCAATTGGAAAATTATGAACCTGCTCGGGTAGAAATATGGGACGATATGCTGGTCTATACCGATTTTTATGGCAAACTTTGGGGATTTGTCAATGGCGAAAAAGTACCTATTTCGGACAATATTGTATTGGGCTGGGAACTACAAAAAGAATGTGTGGTTTATTATGACCTCACTCCTGCTGCCAAAACGGTTTGGCACAAAGGCAAAAACTATATTTATGATCCTACAATTGATTTATTGAATAGGAAATAATAACGATACCATTTATAAAAACTATTGAAATTCTTTTATTTCTCTATAATCTTTATACAAAGAGTACAAAAAAAATAAAATTATAATAATCAATCCATAAGGTCTTTTTGGAAAATTAAAAAATAAAAATCCAAATGCCACAATACCAAAAACAATTTTAAAAATAAAGTATTGTTTCAATGATAGTCTATGCCTATATGAGTATATATATAGCGCTAAAAAGAGGAACGAGAAAATAATAATAATTTGAATCATAATAATTTTGTTTTGATATTTTCTGAAACAAAGATAATAATTTTTTAAAAAAAACTATTCTTTAATAATTTTATATACTTGTAATTCATTCACCTTTATTAAATAAATACCTCTCGATTCATCTTTCATTTCTACTTGTATTTCATTTAATTTGGTATTAAACGATTTTATTTTTTGACCTAGCGCGTTATATATTTCTACTGAATTTTCTTTATTTTCATTTCCAAATTGAATCGTAAAATTATCCTGAATAGGGTTTGGAAATAGTTGAATTTGATTTTGGTTTAACGATTGAATACCACTGCTATACAACGCTACACAATCCGACGTATCGGTACATCCAAGACTACTTACTACCACTGCATAACTTCCTTTGGTGTTAGTCGAAAACGTTTGATTTTGAGCATTAGTAATTCTGCGCCAAGGATAACAATAATACCACTGATACGAAGCATTGGGTGTGAGAGCCGTATAATTTATACCATTTTCCAGTTTTATTTTTCCTGTAACTTCTTTTGATGTCAAAACAAGCGTTCTAAAACTATCACAGCCATTTTTTGCAATATATTTGTGCGTATAAGTACCCGATTTTGAATAAGTACTATCGCCAAATTTGTAGGTATTGCAGGTTTCGGCTTTGAGGGTGTCGTGTTTGGATTTGTTTATTATTAAATTAAGTGTATAAATTGTATCGGGTTTAATTGAAG
>JBIPPG010000102.1:0-8151 GCA_044368545.1 Chitinophagales bacterium
TATTCTATTTCTTTGATTTTTATTTATTTCAGAATCTGGTCGACCGTCACTATAGTAATAAATAGCCAAAGATTTTCTGCTTCGATTATCTGGACATGTCAACGGATCTGGATGTCCATGCCAAGAATTACCTGTTGTTGAAAAGATGGACATTCTATTAAAAATTGGTAATATTTTCTTTACACATTTACTCATATCTCTCTCCCATAATTCAAAATGCCCACCATAATCTTCTTCCCAATCTTTATTTAGATAAATTAGCAAATTTAATCTTCTATCTAATTTCATAATCTTATGACAATGAAAATCAACATGTATTTTTAAAAATCCACCTTTTTTTATTTCATGGAATCCACCTCCTTCAAAATATGGATCTGGAATTAGTTTTTCTTTTATCCCAGTTAAATCATTAAGAAAATTTATAAAATCTTGGGAATTAAGATATTCAACAAGTTCTTTAGTATATTCTCCAAAATGATGGTCTCCATTTGTTGCATGCTTCCTAGCAGTAGGGTCATTATAATACAAATCTTTCTTATTTAAATTGGGGAATTCTTCTAAAACCTTATTTAATAAATCAGGATTAATAAAATCATCAATATATATTGATGGAAAAGGATGCGCTTTCTGATATTTTTCTTTATACATTGTTAAAACATCATTTAAGTTGTTGAATTGAGAATTTAAGATCTTCATTTGCTTTTTTTTAGGGTTAAATAAAAGGTTTAATATTATTTTTTCTTCACAAAAAGAAATTATAAAAAAATCAATAATATTTTACTGTAAAGGTACAACCACAAAAATGTATTTTTTTATAGAAAAAAATACATATGTTAGATTAAATGCTAATAAATATAACAAAAAAGCTCCCTATTTCTAGAGAGCTTATGAAAATTGAAAGATAAAAACAAAAAACTACTTTAATAATTTGAATACATGACCTTCGGATGTTGTAAGAAAATATACGCCACTGCTCCAAGATGAAGAATTTATAGGATAGTGATTTTTAATACCCATAATATTCTCTATTCTATTACCAAACGCATCAAATATTTGAACATTGATAGGCGACGTCAAATCATTATACAAGATCAGTTCATTTTCTAACCAGTTAGAATTCAAACGGACACCACTTTTCAATAAAGATTGAATTGACGCTGCGCTTTTATTGCGAATAAAAACACTTTGTGATTTTCCACTGATTGGTACCAAATTATAATTTTTGTCAATACATACAATTTGATTAAAATTAATCTTAACTTCCACCAAATCATTAAAATTGATTTTTCCAATATCCACTTCTTCTACTACAATTTCTACTATCCCCATTTCACCTTTTCCCGATGAATTAAATCCTTTTTTATTTACAATAGAGGCTTCATTTTTACCAAAATCTTTTGAAAAAGTATCTATATAAAACATATCGCTATTCTTCTTTCCTATCCACGAACTATCATTAAATTTTAATGTAGTCTTGGGATCTTTTGTTTGCAAAATTCCATTCTTATAAACTTCTGTATTATAGCTAAATCCTAAGCCATAAATAATTTGATTGTTTACAGCTTCTATGCCTACAGTTTGTGTCCATTGTGTATTACCAAATGACGAATCTACTACATAAATGGTATCATTCTTGAATGGATTAGCCTTAAGAAATACCGTACTTGAAGGCGGACTAAAAAGCGGTGTATAAACGCCGCTATTTTTTGCATAATTAAACTGTAACCCACTAAAATCGGCATCTTCTACCTCTCCATTTCCATCGGCATCTGCCAATCGTGCATTAAAAAGACCATTGGAATTAGGCCAATTGGGCGAAACATAACTATTAAAATTAATATTTGCATCGTTATTTCTTCTTGGCGAGCCGTATCTTCCGTAATTCACCCCTAAATTTAATAAATCCAAATGATTGACTAATGAATCAGAGTTCATGTCTCCTGGAAAAACCTTTGTTAAAATATCATCTTTTAGAATAGAAACACTTGCTGTACTCGAATCGGATCGTAATGAATTTTTAAGAACATAACTAAATTCGATATTATTATTTGTAGTACTGGTGTCGGTCAATAATACCTTATCACCTACAATTGTATAAATATATCCTAGAGTAGCATTAAAAATAGAACTGATTGTATTGATTCCTGTGGTTGGCAACGAGTCATTGCGCAATACATTCAAGAAATAACTTCCAGTGTCTTTCCTAATTTCAAAACTATCTTTTACGGCCACAAATTGGGCATCCATACTGCCAAAACGGAGCAACAGCAGTAAAAAAATCATTATTTTCGGTCTCATAAGCTTAAAATTTATATTTCTAATAATTTCTGTCAATATTGTGATCAATTGCAATATTATTCATTTTAACACAAAATTATGCTTTTTATTTCTTAAATTTAAAAAGAAATATTTACATTTGTTAGACGAAAAATATATTAAAAATGAAAGAAACCGTTTTGGGCGAGATTTATAATGCACTTACTCCCATAGAAATAAAATCGCTGGATAAATACCTAAAAAACAGCAATTGGCGACAATCTGAAACCATAGTTCGATGCCACGACTATTTTTATAATCTTTGGCGACAAACAGAAATAGAAAAAGGAAGCAAATCCGAGCTTTATGAATACATTTATCCGCAAGAAGAATTTGTAGACACCAAACTTCGTTTTACACAAAATAGGCTCTTGAAAGCGATTCAAGAATGGAAATTGGTTCAAGAAAATGAAAATGAAAATCCATTTGCAATTAAAATCTGGAAAGATTTTTTGATTGAAAAACAACTGAGAAAAAACATACAACTCAATATCAATAAAGCTATTTCATTTAATACCAGTAGCGACATTCGCTTTTTGTCACACTTTTTTGATGCGCAAGAAAATTCATTTTTTGAATTTAAATTCAAAAAAAACTACAAAGAACAATTCAAGACCATCATCGAAGTTATGAATCAATCGGAATATTTTGCCGATTTGGTTTTTATCAAAAATTATTGTAGTTTAATTTCATTTTCAAAGATTTATAAATCCGAATCCTTTGAATTGCCTATTGCAAAACTCAATTTCATCAAAGAAAAATATCTCAAAACCTCCAAAATTGAATTTCAGGTATATCTTACGCTTTTAGAAATGCTCGAAAAGGGTCTGGAAGCAGATTATTATGAGTTTAAAAGACTTCTTTTTGAAAATCTTGACCATTGGATAGATGAAGAAAAGCTGGCGTTGATTAATTACCTAATCAATTACACCATCCAAAAATCCAATGCAGGCAATGCGGCTTTTATAGATGAGCGATTTGAAATCTACAAATTTATAGAAGCCAAAGGAGTCTTTGAATCCAATAATTTTGTATCTTTGAGAACGATTAATAATGTAATGCTCGTAGCCATTAGAAAAAAAGAAATGGAATGGGCGCAAAATTTTCTATCAAAATATATCAAAAATCTATCGGCGGAAGAGCAAGAAACCTGTGCTTGCTTCAACTATGCTCGTATCTATTTTGAACAAAAAAAATATAAAGAAAGCCTGCGGGAGCTACTCAAAGTAGACTTTAGCCAAGATCCTTTTTACGCTACCAATGCCAAACTACTTTTGTTAAAAAACTATGTAGTGCTCAATGAATTTGAAGCTTTTGAATCGCTGTGCTTGAGTTTTAAAGAATTTGTAAAATCGAATAAAATCATAGCCGAAAACTACAAAAGTGCCTACCTCAATTTCATCAAATACACCCGAAAAATCTTCAACGCCACAAAATCGCAACGAAAAAAATTAAAAGAACTCATATCCGAAAACAAATCTTTGGTAGAAAAAAACTGGCTGCTGGAGATATGTGAGTAGAGGGGAAAATGATATACTTTATACAAAAATGTTATTTTTGAATTTTTAAAAATGAAATAGTTATTTGAATTCTTATTTGTTTTGACAATATCTTTCTAATTACAAATCATAGCATACTATTTACTTGTTGTAAAAGATGATACAAGATCTTTAATAATTCTAATTTCTTTTAATGAAATTTGGTTCAATCTTATACGTTTAATTTTCAACGTTTTTTTTGCAACAATACAGTTTATTGAAGCTTCTTATTTTTAATATTTTACAACTTCCGAAGAGAATTGAATATTTCTAAATTCTTTCATTTTTCCTTTTCTGGTTCGCATCATACTAGTAAAACTGCCTCTTATGGTTTTTCCATTGTATTCATATATAGTTATGCTTCCCATAAGTGTAGGGTCTATTGTCATATCTCTGGTACTAAACTCTTCACCTTGAAAGTTCATTTGAACACTTTCTTTGGTCTCCCAATCGCTTTTGATATCAATTGTATTGTTGTTTTTAAGGTTTTTGGCATCTATTGTTATCGACATTTTGAAATCGCCTTGGGCTGTAAGCAAAAATGTAGCATTTTCGGCACCTCTTAGCAATTCATCCACTCCCGAAACTGCATGAGCTGAATAATTTTTTGAATTATCTTCATATTGAATTTTTTTATCAATAGGAGCAAATGATTTTGTAGCTAAAACTTCTGGTTTTTCTGTTGGCAATTCTTCTTTTGAGCAAGAGAACATCATTATTGTACCTAAAAATAAAATAAATAATTGTTTTATGTTTGATTGATTTACGATGCAAAATTACATCGACATTCGCTTATGAAAATGACGGTTGTACAAACTGATATTTTTTTTTGACGAACCAATTTGAAACCGAAAAAAAAACTATTTTTTATGGACGAACCATATTTTTTCTTGGATAAACCAAAATTTTAGAAAAGGAGATTTGAGACATTAGATGATAGATAATAGATACGAGATGATAGATTTTATCTCGGACGGTTTTAGTCCGCAGGTTAGGAGCGGTTTATATTATACCAAACTTACTTATAAAATAGTACAAACTATTTTGTAAGTTTAGTTTGGTAAATGCCGTCATAACAAGCAAATAGTAAAATAAAGAAAAACGAAGATTGGACTATATTGATTGTATGAACGATATTAAACACAATTTTTGTTTTAAAGAATAGGTTAGGGAATTTTAAGCGAGACGCTAGAAGTTTATTCACTCGCGAGACGCAAGCGAAGGCGGTGGTTTTTGCGCGCAGGATAGGAGCGGCATCCTACGAAGTGTTAACGAAGTAGATAAAGCGGATAGCCTGTACACGCGCCCAATAAAAATTATTCAGAAATATCTCGAAACTCTTCGTAGCCCCACAAGAATTTGGCTTTGTACGGATAGCGTTCTTTGTAGAGTTTTTTGATTTTTACCAATAATTCTTCACGGAAGCTTTGAAGATTGTCCAGCGTAGTGGCGGACATAAAAATACAGTTGTCCTCGGTTTTGGAAATCCAATGGTCTTTGAATTCTTTCAAGATAGCGGCACGTTCGTCTTCAAACAGGAACTCGTCCAAGGCTTGTTTTTGGTACAAGTCCATTTTGTTGAATACCATTAGGGTAGGCTTGTCTTTGGCGCCCAAATCCATCAGGGTTTTGTTTACTACATTGATTTGGTCTTCAAATTTTGGATGCGAAATATCCACTACATGTATCAAAATATCACTTTCTATAGCTTCTATAAGTGTAGAGTGGAAGCTTTCGATGAGATGATGTGGGAGTTTGCGGATAAATCCTACAGTATCCGACATCAAAAAAGGTACATTTTCTATTACTACCTTGCGTACGGTGGTATCCAGCGTAGCAAAGAGTTTATTTTCGGCCAAAATATCGGCTTTGCTCACGAGGTTCATAATGGTGCTTTTGCCCACATTGGTGTAGCCTACTAGCGATACACGTATCATTTCGCCACGGCTTTTTCGTTGAGTTTCGCTTTGTTTGGATATTTCTTTGAGCTTGTCCTTTAGGTGCGAAATGCGGGTTTGGGCTATACGTCTATCGGTTTCTATTTCCTTTTCTCCAGAGCCTCGCATGCCTATTCCTCCTTTGATACGGTCTAGATGCTGCCACATACCTTTGAGTCGAGGCATCAAGTATTGAGTTTGCGCCAATTCTACTTGGGTTTTGGCTTGTAGGGTTTTAGCATTTTGGGCAAAAATGTCTAAGATGAGCATACTTCTGTCCAAGACTTTGATTTTCAGTTCTTTTTCGATATTATTCTGCTGCGAAGGACTGATTTCATCATCAAAAATAATGGCATCGATTTTATATTTTTTGCAATATTCATTGATTTCTTCCAGTTTTCCACTACCTACATAGGTTCGCTTATCGGGGTTGTCTAGGATTTGATGAAAAACTTCTACGGGCTCTACGTTGGCGGTAGTTGCCAGAAAATAGAGCTCATCCAAATACTCTTTCAATTTGAGGAGTTCGTGTTTGTTTTTGGCTACACCTACCAGAATCACACGTTCGCGTTCTTTGAGGGTATTGTCTACTTTAAATTCGGTTCTTTCTAATGCCATATTTTATTTTATTCTAATGCCATTTTCATATTTTACAATAAATGCATCGGCATATCCTTTCATTTTTACAAATTCTCTATGTTTTTTTGCTTCGTCTATACTCTTGAACTCTCCTGTCAAATATTTGTACATTCCATCTTCTATACTTTCTCTTATATCGGGAAATGATCCATAAATGATATCGTTTCCATCTATTTTTCGTTGGGATGCTTTTACTTGAATTTTGTATATCAATCCCGATTTTGGAGCTTTGTAAGTAGCTTTTGGTGTATTCAATACTGCGTTTGGCTTGGTAGTGGGCTCGTTTGTATTATTGTTTTTGGGCTGAGCCATCGTTACTTTTTTGTCAATTTCATTATCGTCTATAATGATTTTTGGCATTTGTTTTTTCTCAATTTTTGGCTCTACTTTTGCCTCCATTTTCTTAGCCTCCGCTTTCGCTTTTTCTTCCAATTTTAATTTTTCGTCCAAGATTTTTTGTTTTTGAACATCTACAACTTCAGGCATTACTTCTACTTTTGGTTTCGTTTTGGGTACACTATTTTCGTTGCTTTCGTTTGTTTTTGGCGTTGCATTTTCGGTACTATTTGTGTTTGATATCATTTCCAAAGGAGTATCTTCTTCTACGATAATAATTTTTCGTGGGGTGGGTTTGTTTTCTTTAGCTTTTGCCTTTTCTTTTTGTTCTTCAATAAATGGTTTTGAAGGAATTTTGGTCATTTCTTTTATGGGTTCTATCGTCAATGCGGGCTGTTTTGCCGCTTCTTTTGCTTGTGTCAATTTTTGTGCCATTTCGGCTTCTTTCATCGCATTGGGGTAGCCTGCTTTTTCGGCTTTTAATTTTTCGGCCTGTTCGAGTTGTTTTTCTATACTTGCTTTCTTTTCGGCAGCTGAGGGCTCGTTAGTAGCAGGAATATCGGCATTTTTCCCTTCAAATTTTCGTTTGTATTCGGTGAAAGCATTTGCTATTTTTGTAGCGATATTGATTTGCCCCAATTTGGTGTTCATATATTCTTCTTCTTCGGTATTGGAGATAAATCCTATTTCGAGCAAGCAGCTAGGCATTGCGGTCTGGTACAACACCAAAAATCCTGCTTGTTTTGTACCTCTAATGGATTGATTGTCATCGTTTTTGAATTCATTTTCTATTTTTTTTGCAAAATGAATGCTATTGTCTAGAAACAAACTTTGTTTCATAGTCATTATGATATTTCCTTCGGCAGAATTGGGGTCAAAGCCGTAATTTTCGGTTACATTGCCCTCTAAATTTACTACGGCATTTTCCTTTTTGGCTACTTCTAAGTTTTCTTCCGATTTGTGCAATCCCAAAACATAAAATTCTACGCCCGAAGGGTCTTTTTTCTTATTGGAGTTGGCATGTACCGAAATAAATAAATCTGCTTTTGCTTTATTGGCAATAGCTGCACGTTGGTACAATTCGATAAAAGTATCATCTTCACGAGTCATAATCACTTTTACATCGGGATGTTTTTCTTGAATTAATTCCGCTAATTTGAGCGAAACGGCAAGAACAATATCTTTTTCTTTTGAAAAAGAACCAATAGCGCCTGGGTCTTTGCCCCCATGGCCTGGGTCTATTACAACCTTTCTTAACTTTTTGGATACAATTTCTTGACTATATGCGTTTTCTGTCAAAAAACACACACAAACAATAAAAATTGTATATTTGCAGTTTTTAAGAACGTTTAGAAGAATATTATTTTGCATTTTGTGAATTTTTG
>JBIPPG010000103.1:0-8150 GCA_044368545.1 Chitinophagales bacterium
AATTGATTGTAGCACCTGCGTATGACGATGATGCCTTGGAGATATTGAAAAGCAAGAAAAATCGTATGATTTTGATTCAAAAAGAAAAAATCAATTATACTACCAAAGTTAAATCTGCGCTAGGAGGGCATTTGATACAAGATGAAGATAAATCTATCGAAAATAATAAATCGTGGAAAGTAGCTACCGAAGCTCAACCTACTGCTTCGCAAATCAATGATTTAGAGTTTGGAATCAAAGCGATGAAACACCTCAAATCCAATGCCATTGCCTTGGTGAAAAATCAACAATTGATTGGAATGGGTTGCGGTATGGTATCGCGTGTAGACGCATTGCACCACGCTATAGCCAAAGCCAAAGAATTTGAATTGAGCCTTGAAGGCGCAGTAATGTGTAGTGATGCTTTTTTCCCGTTTCCAGACTGTGTAGCCATTGCTAAAAATGAAGGCATAGTATCGGTAGCGCAGCCAGGCGGCAGTATCAAAGACCAAGACAGTATCGATTTTTGCAATCAAAATGAACTATCGATGGTTATGACGGGCATTCGTCATTTCAATCATTAAAAAAAACAAGAAATGAACCCGCCTCTTGCTCCACTTGCCGAACGTATGCGTCCCAAATCCCTTTCGGATTTTGTGGGACAAGAGAAGCTCGTAGGAAAAGGAGCGATTATTCGAAATTTCATAGAAAACAAACAATGTCCTTCTTTGATTTTTTGGGGCTCGCCGGGAGTGGGGAAAACAACGCTTTCTTTTTTGATAGCCAATGAATTAGGACTGCCTTTTTATAGCCTCAGCGCCGTTCAAAGTGGTGTAAAAGAAGTGCGAGAAGTCATTTCAAAATATGAAACGGAAGGGAAAATTTTACTTTTTATAGATGAAATTCATCGATTCAACAAAAGCCAACAAGACAGTCTACTCAAAGCCGTGGAGGAAGGGAAAATCCTACTGATAGGCGCTACTACGGAGAATCCTTCTTTTGAAGTTAATAGAGCATTGCTTTCTCGTAGCAAAATTTATACGTTGGAAGATTTGGGTCTAGACGATTTAAAAAAAATTGCAGACCAAGCTTTGGAAAATGATAGATGGTTGCTTGAAAAAAAAGTTTCAATTTCCGAATGGAATCTACTAGCTCAATATAGTGGTGGAGATGCTCGAAAACTACTCAATATCATAGAGTTGTGCGCTATGAATGCCAAAAAAACACCCGTATCGATTACCGATGAAATGGTAAAAACTATATTGCAAGACCATCTTTCGGCGTATGACAAAAATGGCGAAATGCACTATGATATCATTTCGGCTTTTATCAAATCTATCCGAGGCAGCGATCCCAATGCGGCCTTATATTACCTTGTAAGAATGATAGAAGGCGGCGAAGACCCAAAATTTATTGCTCGAAGACTATTGATATTGGCATCGGAAGATATATCGCTAGCCAATCCCAATGCGCTCTTGATGGCGAATACGTGTTTTGATGCTGTAGCCAAAATAGGCTATCCCGAATGCAGTATTATCCTATCCCAAACCGTAGTATATTTGGCTACTTCTGCCAAGAGCAATAGCACCTATATGGCACTCCACGAAGCGATGGCTTGTAACAAAGCCCATCCCAACTTGCCTGTGCCTTTGCATCTAAGAAATGCACCTACCAAACTGATGAAAGACCTCAATTATGGAAAAGATTACAAATATGCTCATAATTACGAAGGTAATTTTGTAGAACAAGACTTTTTACCCAAAGAAATTCAAGATAAAATTTTCTACCACCCAGGCAAAAACCCAAGAGAAAACGAAGTGTTGAATTGGCTCAAATCGAAGTGGAAGAAGTATGTGAAGTAAGGAAAATTTCTTTACAATTATTAACTTTTAAACTATACAAATTCTTGTAATTTTGCAGTATAAATTTTTATATGAAAAAAATCTACACATTATTCCAAGTCAATTACTTAGCATACTATATTTTATTAGGGCTTTCTATTTTGGCTTGTATATTCTAGGGATTGCAACGAGAAGATTTATTCCTTAAAGAATTACAAAATTTTATTCGATTTTTGCAACGCTTGTTGGAAAAAGACGAAGTATCTTCAATAGAAGAGCATTTAGTCAATGACACCTCTTATGCTCAATATTTAGAACTCATTCATACCGAATTGTTTGAACAAAAACATCTGGATTTTCTAGAAAATCAGCCAAGCGAATATCTTCAGCAATTATGCTTATTTTTCCTAGAGAAGCAAGATATACAAAAATCAAAAATTACGTATGTAATTTATACTTCTAAATCAAAAACAATTGATTTAGCCATTGAACAAAAAATACAAAAACTATCTTAATTCTTGGAATTTCTTTCCTTCTTGAATATAAAAAGGCCCTTTATCATTTCCATTTAAGTCAAAATATCTTTTTTCCGCTTCGCCACTTCTTTTTACAAAAATGATAGGCAACCATTCTATTTGATCATCAAAATCTACTTGACGCAAACGATAGTACATAGATGTTTTATCGGTAGTTAAATAGGTGTAATTATTTATGGTTACACTATTGTTACTTCCCATTACAAATCCATCTTGATTCCAGATTTTGCCATCTTCGCTTTTATAAATCTCAAACCCTTTGTTATTTTTCTCACTTGCTGTCTGCCAAATCAAATAATTATCGTTATTTTTGAATAAGGTAAGTTCTACAGGAAGCCCTGTAGTTGCAACTCTAATATCTGTCCAAGAACCAGTACTACTCGTATTGCTCACTTTAAAGTTTTTTATACCTCCAGCACTAGAAATCGTTAATGGATTTAAAGTAGTAGAAGCAGACGTTACAGTATTAGACGGACCTGATGTATACTCATAAAAATACGTGCCACTACACCCCGTACAATTAAATGTAGCATCTTGAGTACCCGAATTATATGTAATCGTACCCGATTGAGCGATCAAATTGCTTACGATTATTACATTACCTAAAAAAAGTATTATTTTTTTCATATATTTAAAGTTAATTTCGTTTAAAACTGAGCGCAAAATTAATCTAAATTAGTTTTTAGAAATTATTTTTAACTTTCTTTAATTTATTTTAAAACATTTTAACTAAAGATATTCGTAAAAAACAAAACCTGTAACCTTTTTTTACAATACTTCTCTAAACCGTATTATCTTTGTAGCATGATACCAAAACTCAATCTTAAAGAAGTTTTCTATTCTATATCGCAGCACAAGCTCCGCAATGCGTTGACAGGGTTTGGGATAGCGTGGGGGATTTTTATCTTGATGCTGATGATGGGTTTTGGAGATAGTTTTCAAAAAGGGATTTTCAAAATCTTTAATGGCTATGCCGATAATACCATTTGGGTTTATGGTGGCGAAACTTCGCTCAACTACAAAGGCGAAACAGCTGGCAAGCAAGTACTTTTTGATGAAGAATTGCTCGAAAAATTCAAAAATCACTTTTCGGAAATTGAAAATATTTCTGCCGATGCCAATGCCCCACAAGGTATGCAAGTTTCTTATGATCAAAACACAGCAATGGGAAGCCTCAAAGGGATAAATATGTCTTTTTTTAAAATCAAAAAATTGGCTCTAAAGTCAGGGCGATTGTTCAACAAAAATGACGTAAATTCCCAAAAGCCCGTTTGCATCATTTCGGAAAGTACCGCAGAGATATTATTCAAAAGAAAGAAAAAATCCATTGGTGAATACATCAATGTAGGTGGCAATTATTTTCAAGTAGTCGGAATTTCAAAACCGGGCAGTATGTTTGACCAATCGGATCGAAATTCTATTTTCATTCCCTATAATTATTACAAAAGCTTGTTTAATGCCAATTCGATGGGCAATTTTATGATGTCTTTGAAAAAAGAAGTAGATGGCAAGGCGTTTGACAAGCAATTTAAGAAATATCTAGCCAATCTCTACGGCTACGATGTAGAAGATTCCAAAGCCGTGTTCACCTATAATTTATCCGAAGAAGTTGAAAATTTTCAAACCTTATTTTCGGGCGTACAAATATTTATCTGGTTTGTAGGGTTTTGTATTTTGCTTACAGGAATTATCAGCGTGGGCAACATTATGTATGTCAATATCAACGAACGAACCCGTGAAATAGGTATACGAAAAGCCATTGGTGCTTCGCCACGCGATATTTTACAAATGATATTGATCGAATCTATAGCGCTGACTACTATGGCAGGCTTTGTAGGGGTGTTTTTTGGATTTATTGTGGTCTATTTGCTCAATTATATCGTGCAGTCTATGGCCAAAGAAGGCGACTTAATCCGTTCCGTTGGTGTCAATATTCCTATTGTCATCGCTTCGCTGATTATATTGATTATTTCGGGTGTCATTGCGGGGATTTTACCTGCTATAAAAGCCTCAAAAATTCGCCCTGTAATAGCATTAAACCAAGAGAATTAAGTATTAGAGAGATATGAGATGTTAGATATGAGACATTAGATTCAAAAAAACATTGATTAAATTAAACAAAGAAATTCAAAAATCATACAAATGAAAAAAAGATATATTATTGGCATTGTTGTACTTATCCTCATTATCATTGGCGCTGTGGCTACTTGTAATAAAAGCAAAAAGGATGAGACGAAAAAGGATTTTGACCAACTCAAAAAGAAAACCATTGAAAACAAACAATTGATTTCGGGAAAATTGGCGAGTAGCAAAGAGGTAAATATAAAACCTGAATTGGCGGGAATTATAGATGATTTGTATGTTCAAATAGGCGATCCCGTTAAAAAGGGACAAGCGATTGCTAAAATCAAAATATTGCCCGATCCTAAGAACACACAAGATGCCGACAGACAATTGAGCATTACAAAAGCTAATTTGGAGCGAATCAAAGCCAATTATGTTCGCAACAAAACCCTGTTTGAAAAAGACGTAATCTCCAGACAAGAATACGAACTGTCCAAGCAAGAATATAATGTAGCGGAAACAGAATATCAATCAGCTATCAAATACAAACGAATTGTAAAACAAGGCTTTTCAAACAGTACGGATTTTGTATCCAATATAGTGTATTCTACTACGGACGGCATTGTACTAGATTTACCTGTAAAAATAGGTGGTTCGGTAGTGAATCGAAATACTTTTAACGAAGGAACTACAATTGCTACCATAGCAGATATGAATGAAATACTCTTCAAAGGACAAGTCAACGAAAAAGATTTAATCAATCTATACAAAGGATTGAATCTCAAAGTAAAAATTAATGCGCTAAAAGACAAAATGGTGCAAGCCGAGCTTACAAAAATTTCTCCAAAAGGAGTAGACGTAGGCGGAATTACTAAATTTGATGTAGAAGCCAAGCTTCTCTTAACCTCCGAAGAATTGTCAAAAATCAAATCGGGTTTTACAGCTACAGCAGAAATTACTATTGCTAAAAAGGAAAATGTATGGGCTATTCAAGAAAAGTATATTCAATATGCCGAAGATACAGCTTTTGTCCAAGTAAAAGATGGCGAATCGTTCAAACGAAAAAACATTAAAACAGGACTTTCGGACGGGCAATTTATAGAAATTATTAATGGCTTGACGCAAAAAGATAAAGTGGTAAGTAAAGAAGATACCGAAGACAAGTAAGATGAGTACACTTATAAAAATAGATAACTTAGTAAAAACATATACCCTAGGGACAAAGTCTGTAGAAGTACTAAAAGGCGTATCGCTAGAAATAGAACGAGGCGATTTGGTTTCCATTGTAGGGAAATCGGGAAGTGGCAAATCTACTTTGCTCAATATTATTGGCATTTTGGACAATTACGACTCGGGGAACTATTGGTTCAACAATAATTTAATCAAAAATATCAACGAAACCGAAGCCGCACATTATAGAAATAAATTCATAGGATTTGTATTCCAAACCTTTCATCTGATAGGGACTAAGACAGCTCTTGAAAATGTAGAATTACCTTTGTATTACAGAGGTGACTCCAAAGCAGATATGCGCCAAAAAGCGGAGGAAATGCTCGTGAAAGTTGGGCTGGGAGACCGTATGCATCATCTACCCAATGAACTTTCGGGCGGTCAAAAACAACGTGTAGCTATAGCCAGAGCCTTGGTGACTCAGGCCGATTTGATTCTAGCCGACGAGCCTACAGGCGCACTAGACAGCAAAACTAGCGCAGAAATTATGGATTTGCTTTTAGAAATAAACAACGAAGGGAAAACGGTACTCATCGTAACGCACGAATATGAAGTAGCCAATATTTGCAAACGAAAAATAGAAATAGCCGATGGACAAATTATTAGTTAGTAGAGGAATCAGTGTACTTTTTTTAATCGCTTTAAATTTACATACGATTTCGGCACAAGAAACATTTACGCTCAAAAAGGCGATTGATATTGCGTTGGAACAAAATTTACAGATAAAAAACCAAAAGCTAAATGAACAATATGCGCAACTTGCCTTAAAAGATGCCAATAACAAATTACTTCCTACTGCCAATGGATATTTGACGGGAAGTTCTAGCTGGGGACGAGGGATTGACCCTTTTACTAATACGTATATCAATCAAAATTTTAACACATACAACGGAGGGGTGAATGCTAATTGGAATTTATTCAATGGATTCTACGATGTCAATAATATCAAACTCCAAAAACAAGAACTGGCATCGAACAAAACAATGCTTCAAAAAGTGAAAAACGATATAATGATTGATGTAATATTGAAGTATACCAACATTCTTTATCTACAAGAAAATCAGAAAGTTATTCAAGAGCAAATTCAAATTAGCAAAAAAAATCTTGAATTGACATTGAAGAAAATAGAAGAAGGTGTAGCCGCAAAAAATGAACGATTCAAAGTACAAGCACAACTGGACAATGAAAATTGGAATTTGGTATCGGTTTCCAATCAGCTCAATCAAAACATTTTGGATTTCAAACAATTGCTGAATATATCGTTAGAAAAAGAAATTATTCTAGAAGATATGGCACTTTCTATACCTGAAATGCAACAAGCCTCAGTTTCTTTGCCCAATACTTGGGAGACCAGCCCTATTTTGATTTCTAAAAAAATAGGTATTGAAAAATCAAAAATAGCCTACAATATGTCCAAATCGAGCCTTTATCCTTCTTTAAATTTAGGGTTCAATATGGGAAGTACGTATTCTTCATTTAATCGATTTCTCAATTTTGGGGAGCAAGTAGAGAATAATTTGAATAAATCAATTAGCCTCAATGCCAATATTCCTATTTTTAATCAATTCCAAACTCGAAACAAGATTAAAGAAGCCTCCTTTAATATACAACGAGCTGAAATAGACTATGAAATAGAAAAACAAAAAACGCATAAATCGATTCTGCAAGCAATGCAGAATTTGCAAGCTTCGGACAAAAAACTGTTAGCTTCAAAATCCAGTTTTCAATCCAGTAAGATGAGCTTTGAGAATGATGCAATAAAATACAGCGTAGGAAAAATTGGAACGAATGAGTTGAATATGAGCAAAAGCACCTTTTTCAATGCCAGCGCAGCCCTTATCAAAGATAAATATGAAATGATTTGGAATTATTATGTGCTGAAGATTTATGCAAATGAAAGCATAGGGTTTTAATTAAAAATCTGTTTGTTTTAACTATATTTAGAAAACATAATATGTATAAAAAAGCTATAACTTTTTTTCTATTTCTACATTTCATTTTAGCTGGTTGTATTAAAAATAATTGTACAGACGATACTAACCCTGACTGTTCAAATTACGATCCTTGTAAAAAAAACATAGAGACTTCAGCATCTTTTAAAATTTATGATAGAATAGCCGGAAATGCGCCAATAGGCTGGGTTTGGCAGGATACTGACACGGTAAATATTGGTGCAATTTTTGAAGCGGATATGCCATATAAAGCGGATGGATCAATTACTTATGAATGGCATATTGGCGCAGGAATTTATTATACAAAATCGGTAGAAATACCCGATGGAATGCCTCTAAACAAGAACCTTACAGCTATGCTTATTGTAAGGAATAGCAAAGTAAATAAGCTATGTTTTCCTAATGATGATGGTATTGATACAATAATTAGAAATTATTATACCTCTAGTTCATACTCTAGAATGAATGGATTATATAGAGGTGCCTACTCTTCAAAACCTTTGGATAGTTTTGATTTCATTTTACATCAAGATTCTTCATTTATTAAA
>JBIPPG010000112.1:0-7528 GCA_044368545.1 Chitinophagales bacterium
TGTGCTTTTTCACTGAGTATTTTTAAAATATCGTGTTTAAGTATATATGATTTTGGGATGAAAAATTTACATATCATTTTTTGGAAGTTTTTATGATGTTAATGTTTGTAGAATGATAATACATATAAAATTGATTCCAATCAAAAACAAAAATCTACAACTGACTATATTTATTGCACTTAAACAAATAATAATCTATCAAAATATGTTTTTTGATAGTAACTAAGGGGTAGCCTTTATGCTGGATTTTTTTGCGTTTGGCAATTAATTTTGGGAGATTTTTGTAGAAATCGATATGCGCAAAAAATATGGATTTGAGCACCACCAGTTTTTTGGTTACCATTACCGAATGTATTGCCGCTATTCCATCCAATGTGAGCCGCATAGGCAAAACGATCAATAATTGCAAGGCGGTAAGATTTTTGAAAAGATTGTAGAGCGAATTTCTAAAATTCAAAAAAGATTTGAAATAACTACCATACGGCAAACTTCCACCACCATAGTGATAAACCGTGGATTGGGGCAGGCTGAGAATGGTATAGCCATAATTATTGACCCGCCAGCAAAGGTCTATTTCCTCTTGATGCGCAAAATAATCGCCATCAAAACCGCCTACTTGTCTAAAAACCGCTTTGCGGATAAAAATACAACAACCACTTGCCCAAAAAATAGGTTTTACATCGTCGTATTGCCCGTTATCTGCTTCCACGTGGTCAAAATAGCGTCCTCTACATACGGCATAGCCTAGTCGGTCATAAAAACCACCACTGCCACCTGCATATTCAAACATTTTCTTATTTCTCAAATCTAAAATTTTGGGTTGGGCTGCACCTAAATTTGGATTTTCATCAAACTGTTCGATAATAGGTTCGAGCCAATGATCGGTAACTTCTATATCCGAATTCATCAAACAATACAAAGGCTCTTCAATTTGGGTCAATCCCTGATTGTAGCCTTCGGCAAATCCATAGTTTTTTGAATTTTGAACCCATTTTATCTGAGGAAACGTATCTACGACATACGCTTTTGATTGGTCTGTAGAGTCATTGTCTACAATATAAATTTGTGCGAGTGCATCGGGCGTTTTGGACACCAGCGTAGGTAAGTAATCTCTAAGAAATTGCTCGCCGTTCCAGTTTAAAATTACAATGGCACAAGGTTTCATCTAATCATTTTTGGATTTTGGTGGCTCCCAAAGTTCAATTTTATTATTATTTATATCCTTTGACTTGAAAAAAACACCTCCTAATCCTACTATTCTAGACATCAAAAAGAATTAATGCGATAAATATCGTTCTGCCTCCAAAGCCGCCATACATCCTGTTCCTGCTGCGGTAATCGCTTGACGGTAATTTCTATCCATAACATCGCCACAAGCAAAAACACCTTCAATATTTGTAACAGTTGTACCCGGTTTTACTACTATATAACCATCGGCATCGGTAGTAATATATTCTTTGAAAATCTGAGATTGAGGCGTATGCCCAATAGCTACAAAGAATCCTGTAATAGGAATTTCTTGTGTACTTCCATCTTTATTATTTTTTATACGAACCGCTTCTACCCCAAATTTTCCAAGAATTTCATCGGTTTCGGTATTCCAATATACTTTAATATTAGCGGTATTCAAAACACGTTGTTGCATAATTTTGCTGGCACGCATTTCATCTTTTCGGATAAGCATGTGCACCGTAGTACACAATTTTGAAAGATAAATAGCCTCTTCACAGGCGCTATCACCAGCTCCTACAATAGCTACTTCTTGGCCTTTGTAGAAAAATCCATCGCATACGGCACAAGCCGAAACACCACTTCCGTTCAATCGTTTTTCGCTATCGATACCCAACCATTTAGCGGTAGCACCTGTAGCAATGATAACGGTTTTGGCCAAAATTTCTTCGCCTTTGTCTGAAATACATAGATAAGGTGGTTTTTGACTGCTAAAATCTACTTTTGTAATCATACCAAATCGAATATCGGCATCAAATCGTGCAGCTTGTGCTTTCAAATCCTCCATCATTTGTGGCCCATTGATCCCATTGGGATAGCCTGGAAAATTTTCCACATCGTTTGTAGTCATCAATTGACCTCCCGCTTCCATTCCTTGATACAGAATAGGGCTAAGATTGGCTCTTGAAGCATAAATTGCAGCGGTATAGCCTGCAGGTCCCGACCCGATGATAAGACAATCTGTCTCGATTCTATTTGACATAATTTTTATAATAATTAGTGGTAAAGATAATAAGTTGCAAATCTAATTTAAATTTTGCAATTTTTTATATAGAATTGCTTTCAATGAAAAAATACTATACATCGTTTTTTAGAGAATAGAAAAAAATTGATGCAAAAAAGTTAGAATAGTCTAATGATTATTCTAAGGTTTGAACTTCCAAATCCGTAAAATCCCCATTTTGTTTTTTTAAATAATTCTTCTTTTTCAGATAAAATAAATCTATATACATAATAAAAAACAAAATAGCATAGGCAATTGCAGAAGAAATGGCGGCAGCTTTTATTCCATATATTGGCATATATATCAAATTAACTATTACATTGATTGCTAATGCTATAAAAACAGCAATAATATTTGTTTTTTTTATGCGAATAGCCAATGACAAGGTACTCACAATCATAAAGAGCGACCAAAAAACAAAAGCAATTAACAACAAGCGTAAGGTTTCGATAGAAACAGGATTTTGATTTTTGAAATACATCTGAATAATCATAGGCGTAGCGATATAGACTCCTAAAGCGATAAGAATACTGAGTCCTAGCACGAGCAATAATATTTTATTCGTTTTTTTGAGCAACACATCAAAGCGTTTTTCTTCCAAAAAGCGAGGCAAATACATAGTGGCAATTAATGCGGAAATAATTCCCATTTGTTCGGTAATAGAAGAGCACATACTATAAATCCCTACGTGAAAATTTCCCAACATTTTTTTGATAATATATTGATCACTTCGAACCAATAACGCTATAAAAAACATATACAAATAAGCTTTAGCATTGAAGAAAAAAAGACTTTTTAGAAAAACAAAGTCAAACGATAAAGGCCAAATCTTGAAATTTAATTTCTTAAATGCAATAATTCCATACATCAAATATTCAAAAAATAAATATAGAAGCACATTGAACACCGTCAGTTCTTTCGATAGATAAAGCACCACCACATATACTAAAAAGAAGAAACGTAATACAAAATCTACCTTATTGGAAAAAAGCAAAAAATCTTTTCCCGCCAAAAAAGAACGAAAAATTAAGCTTATCGAATAGGTAAAATATGTAATACTAAACAAATAAACAATTCTAACATCTTGAAAAGGAAAATGCTGCGAAAACATAATTATAGCTATCCAAACAAGAAGGGATGAAATAAGCGACAATACAAGATTGGACGATAAAAAGGAATTGAGTTTCTCTGGATTTTTTTGAGAATAATAGAGCGCACTGGCATTAAAACCAAGATTCAACGCTACATTGAACAAATACAAAGACGTAATAAACAATCCATAAATTCCTCTATTGGCTTCGAGCAAAGTTCTTGAAATTATCAAACCCGAAATCAGATTGATAGCAATATGCCCAAAGCGAAACAGAACATTGATTGATAAATTTTTTAGAAAAAATCTATACGTTTCCCAATTTGTTTTAATGATTTGAATCAATTCTATTTACATTTAATTTCGACAAATATACTATAATTGTCTTGAATCCAAAATCAAAACAAGCATTATCGTTTTTTTTCTTTATTTTTGAAAATATTTTCAGCCAAGTCTATGAGATTACAATCTTTTTTCGCATTACTGTTCCTTTTTATTTCCATTAATATTTATGGTCAAGAACTAAGGCCTTCTTTTGTATCGGTGCCTTTTGAAGTTCAAACGAAAGAAATTGAAGCCAAGCTCAATCAATCATTCAAAGGATTGATTTTTGAAGATACTAGTTTTGAAAACAATGAATTGGATTTGCTCAAAATGAAAGTATGGAAAAAAAGCGACATTAAATTATTCACAAAAAATGACACGTTGCTTTTCAAAGTTCCGCTAAAAATATGGATAAACAAAGCCTACGAAATGATGTATTTGCGGTCGCATCATCAGTCCGATTTTGAATTAATGTTTTATATAGGTACAAAAATTCAACTCAATGCCAATTATACCATTTCTACCAAAAGTTTTGTAACACACTACGAATGGCTCAAAGAACCTACTCTCAAAGTAGCAGGTGTGGATTGGAACATTACCAAATGGGTGAAAAGCGCACTGGACAAGCAATTGACTACTATTAGCACAATTATTGACCAGCAAGCAAAAGAACAGTTAAATTTCAAGCCTATGGCTACCGACCTCTGGAATGAATACTCAAAACCCAGCCTCATTTCGGAAGAATACAAAGCGTGGATGCTCACCGTTCCTCAGAAAATATATGCAACACCTTTGTCTATTCAAAACAATAAAATTTATGGAAAATTAGGATTCGATTTGCTCAGTCATGTATACGTAGCCGATAGCATGAAGCCTAGCCCACCTATTAATCAAATCCCGAATCTTACCTTTTTATCCAAAATAAAAGATACATTTTCGCTCAAAACACAAACCTATATTCCCTACAATCAAGCTACAGCAATAGCTCGCAGACTTTTTGTAGATTCTACGTTTTCATTCCAAGAGGGCAAATATCAAGTAATGGTAAAAGATATAGAAATGTATTATGAAGAAGGCAAAATGGTTTTTAAAAATACACTTACAGGCTCGTTTAACGGTATTGTGTATATTCAAGGCATTCCATACTACGATAGCATTTCACAAAAAATAAAACTCCAAAACATTGACTTTCAACTAAAAACCAAAAACCTACTTCAAAAAACAGTCGTATGGCTCTTTGAAGGAAAAATTGAGCGAAAAATTGAATCTAATTTTGAGATGGAAATGACGCCTTATATCGAAAAAAGCAAACAAGAAACGCTTTATGCACTAAACAAAGAATACCGAAAAGGTTTTTTTATAAAAGGCGATGTCTTAGACATGAAAATGACATATTTTGAAGCCAAGCCCAACTTTATGGAGACTTCCATAGAAACCAAAGCGGCTATCAAAGCCATTGTAGACGGTATGTATAGCCGATAAAAATGGCTAAATCATTTAAAAGTTTTCTCACTTTATTCGAAATAACAACACATTATTCAAATAAATAACCAGAAACTTTGTTTATTTTGTGTCTTCTTAGTGTCTTTTGTGTATTTGAATATAAATATTTTCTTTTTGAGATTCCTCATTTCATTCGGAATGACCCGCCAGCAAAGTAATAAAATGGGTGTAAAGTAATTTTTACGCAAGCGTAAAAATTACTTTACACCTTTCCTTTACAAAAAAATAAAATGTCTTTCCGACCGTATGGAGGAATCTCATCATATAAATTTTAAATGGATTCACCCAGTTTGTGAATAGCTTTTTCTTTATAAAACGTTATCACAAAATAACCTACAAAAACTATACTATTTCCCAAAATCAAAACAAAGAGAAACACCGCTATTTTATTCAATTCCAGCGCACGACTCCTGTTGCCTTTTGCTATTTCATAAAAAGCCGATGTACTGCCACACAGCACACAAGGCTTGCCTTGATATTGGATAGACATGCATATAGGTACACGTTTTTTTATCGATTCTTTATCGTCAAAAAACACGAGTATCACTAAAACTACAGATGCCAAAGTCCCTAGGATCCATAACCTCTTCAACGCAATTTTTAGTGATGTAAATTCTTGAAACGGCATCCCTATTTCCAGTTTGAAATCAATTCTAAAATCTTAGTAGAATAGCCCATTTCATTATCGTACCACGCTACCAATTTTACAAAATTAGGATTGAGCATAATGCCCGCCGAAGCATCAAAAATACAGGTTTCTTTATATCCTACAAAATCACTCGAAACCACTTCATCCTCGGTATAAGCTACAATTCCTTTAAACTCATGCATCGACGCATTTTTCATCACCTCTTTAATTTCATCATAAGAAGCCGCTTTGGTCAGCCGAGCCGTCAAATCCACCACGCTCACATTCAACGTAGGTACACGAAAAGCCATACCCGTAATTTTTCCGTTCAATTCGGGAATAACCATCGCCACTGCCTTGGCAGCTCCTGTAGTTGCTGGAATAATATTGGTAAGCCCTGCCCTGCCCGCTCGCCAATCCTTTGCCGATGCGCCGTCTACAATCTTTTGAGTAGCCGTAACCGAGTGTACCGTAGTCATCAATGCCTCTTCTATCCCAAAATTTGTATGAATAATCTTAGCCAAAGGCGCTAAACAATTGGTGGTACAGCTAGCATTAGAAATAATTTTATGCGATGCATTCAACGCCTGATGATTGACACCCATTACAAACATAGGCGTGTCATCTTTGGGAGGTCCTGTCATCAAAACTCGCTTGGCCCCCGCTTGTATGTGCAACTGAGCCTGCTCCGATGTCAAGAAAATCCCCGTAGCCTCCACCACAATATCCGCATTCACCTCATCCCAGTGAATATTCAAAGGATCTTTTTCATTCGTCACCCGAATACGATTGCCATTCACTATCAAATCCGAATTTTCAATCTGAATATCGCCGTCAAACGTACCGTGCGTACTATCGTAGCGCAGCATATAAGCCAAATATTCTGTTTCCACCAAATCATTGATGGCTACTACACGCATATCCGTTCGCTTCAACGATTCTTTCAACACCAATTTCCCAATTCTTCCAAATCCATTAATCGCTATATTTATCATACTTTTTGTTTTTAGTTGCTTCTTTAATATATAAACCCTCTTTTCTGTGAAAAAATTGCACAAATTTTAAAATAGTTGTGTCTCTTATGCGCTTTAACGGGTTGTTCGCGATATCTACTTCGGAGGATGCCACGACTACCCCTAGCGTTTTAAGACAATATCATTTTTATTAAATTAAAAGGTTCTTCATACTTACATACTTTCTTTTCTAATTCATTTTTCTTCAAAATGATTGTTTGACATAACTAAAATTCAACAGAAATTTTTATTTAAAAGATTTCTTTTGTTAATAATTGTAAAGAATTCAATAAAACTATTTAGCTATAAGTAATTGTATTACATTTGTATTAGCTTTCAAGTTGGCAGCAATTTAAAGAACAAATTAAAATGAAATATATAATATTAATCTTATTTTTTTTATTTTTTTCCTGTAGTGCACAAACATCCAAAAGGGGTAAAAAAAGATTAAAAACTTCATTTCAAACCTTCGGTATGGGAAACCCTATTTTAATTATAAACGGTGGCCCAGGAATGAACAGTGATGGGTTTGTTGAAATTGCCAAAGAAATTAGTGCATTAAATTATCAAACTATAATTTATGACCAACGAGGTACAGGAAATTCAAAAATTGGTATACTTGATTCTTCTAATATAACTATGGAGTTAATGGCAGAAGATATTGAAAATTTGAGAAAAAAATTGAACATAAATAAATGGACAATATTTGGACATTCTTTTGGAGGACTATTGGCAAC
>JBIPPG010000104.1:0-8060 GCA_044368545.1 Chitinophagales bacterium
TTAATCCCAAATATTCAGAAACGTTATAAATTAACCGACAAACCATTTTATTTAGGTGGCTTTTCATTAGGTGGTTCTGGGGTAGTTAAATATGCCGAGAGAGCGAATTCACGTTCAGATTTACCAAGACCAAAAGCTATTTTTGCAGTTGACCCGCCTCTTGACTTTGAAAGAATGTATTATAGCTTGGAATATGCAGTTAGAAATAGTAATGTAGAAATTTCAAAACGTGAAGCTGACTTTTTCATCAAAAGATTTCAGTCCGAGTTTCAGAGTGTTCCCCAGCTAGATAATAAAACTTTTCAAACAATTTCGCCTTATTCTTATAGCGATACCAGTCAAAAAAATATAAAGAGCCTTGTCAATTGTCCGATTATGTTAATCTCAGAGCCTGACATTATTTGGCAAATGAATGAAAGAAATAGAAGTTTATATGACCTTAATGCTTTGGACTGTTCTTTGGCAATAAACGCGCTAAGGCTTTTAGGAAATCAAAAAGCACAACTTGTTTTGACAACAGGTAAAGGTTATCGTAAACTGACGGGTAAACGCAATCCGCATTCTTGGTCAATATTAGACCCCAAAAAGACTATTAAATGGCTAATATCGCAATGAAAATAGGATAAAATGCTATTAATTTTCTTAGTCAATTAATTCAATTTTTTTATCTTTGTAGAGTAATTGATTTTTTTATTTTTGAAAACTACCTGAATATGAAAAAACATAATTTATTAATCTTTTTAGTATTAATTTTTATTTATTCTTGTTTTAAAATATTTAATTTTGTAATGTAGTAAAAAACTTGAAGTATGATAACTTATATATCTGATATTATTCCAAAAATTCAAAAATTTTCTCAAAAAAATGAAAATTTGAATTTGTTGATGAATCATATTTGGGTAGAAATTAATGATATAGATAATAAAAAAGTAGTTTATATTTTTAGAAAAAACAATGAGTTATTAATTTCTGAAAATGGACTTGTAATGAAAGCTAAATGGGAATTACTAGGGAATAATTCGTTATTAATTGATCAAAAAGGTAAAATTTATTTGTTTAAACATGGTTTTTTTGACGAAAATATTCTAGCGTTAAAAATTGATAGTTCAAATGAATATGCACTATTTGTTAATGAATCAAAATTTAATATTGAGTTAAACTCATCAACAAACGTGATTGATTTTTTAGTCAAAATGTATATTACTCCATCGATTAATAATAATATTATTCAATCAAATCAATATAGTTATACCCCAAAAGATATAGAGCTAAAAGAAAAACACTTTCCTCCAAAACATTTAATGATAAAAAAAGATGAAAGTTATTCTCTTTTTGGAACGATTGTTGAAAACTTTATAATCAAGTTTGAAGATGGTTTGAAAGAAGAAATATTTATTGAAGATAAAAACAAACAAGTATATTTCAAAGCAAAAATTAATGGAAAATGGGTGAAATCTAAGATTAGATATGAAAGTATAGATTCTTGTATTGTTGCACTTCATTACTTTCTCAAAACTGGTGAAATTTATAAAAATCATTTTATTTCCATAACCTAATAATTATAAATTTTTTATATAATCTCCCTCTTGTTTTTTTTAGCAATAGTTAAAACAGAAATTAAGAAAACATTCAAGAGGTTTAAAATGAATATGAATTGCAAAAGTTGTATGATAAATAACCAAAATGACGAAATAGCTACTGAAGGTATAGTTCAACAGCCAAGTCCTAAAATGTTATAGTTAAGCGAAAAGACCAACAATGAAAAAAATAAAAATATTTAAATATATTGACCAACTTGACTGTTTTGTAGTAGATCCCAACTACAAAATAATTGCTGACACACTTGGTTTGACAGAATGGAATGAGGTTGTATGGATAGGGCGCTATTTCTCTATGGATAATGACAACGGTGAACACTGGTTTGATAATTGGAGCGAAAGAGATAAGTTGTCTGAAAAGGCTAAGCACTTTGGAATTGAGTATGACAATCTTTTAGTCATCGACCCAGATAGGTTTAAAAACGGGTTTGATGGATCTTGCCATACAGATACCGAAAGACGCAAGTTTTGGACAGATGTTTTAAAATCACTTGAACTTAGTATTGATACAATAGTTGACGAGGCAGTGAAATTCAATAACGAAAGAGATAAGACAGATGAAGAATTTATTACAGACCTTGATAACAGAATAACCGAAATTAAAAATGCCTACCTATAACACCTAGATTTATTCATCATTCATATTGATTATGAAATGAATTCATATTTAGTTTTGAAGGACGTTGGGCTCAACGAGCCAACCATTTTACCCTTAGTTGAATTTTGAATAAACAAGACCCCAGAATCTTTCATCTCGGAAAATGACGTGTAAAATTAGATTGGTATAAAAAACTATATGAGTAAAGTCCTTTTTTTAGCCCCGATAGAAGTGAATATCCTCTGGAGCGAAGCGGAAGAGATAGTAGCGTATAGCGGGAATAGCTCCAAAACTACCTATCAAAACTAAAATCAATATCCGTATTATCGCCTACGGTTAGGGATTTGAGGCTGCCTTTGAGCGAGGAGTCGCTACCAATCACAAAATGAGTCAATTGTATGGTTTTGAGTTTGGAATAGCTGCCTATAATACCGTTGTCTATGATAGAGTCGCACACTTCGGTGTTTTCGCCTATGGTTACATTGGGGCCCACAATGGCATTTTTGATTATGGCGTTGCCTGCAATATTTACAGGGTCTATGATTACAGAATTTTCTATAGTAGCTGTTTTTTCAATAAAGGTATTGTACTTTTTGAGCAAAATAGCATTGGATTGGAGTAGCACGTCGCCTTTGCCTACATCCAGCCAATTGGTTACAAAAAAGGGCTTGAAGGTAATCTGTTCTTTTATCATCAGTTCCAAGGCATCGGTCAATTGAATTTCGCCATTGGTACGGATGTCGTCTTTATTCAATTTTTCGAGAATAGACATAAAAAGAGCCGTTTCTTTGATTCTATACAATCCCACCATTGCTAGATTTGAAAAGGGGAAGTTGGGTTTTTCTACAAATTTTGAAATCGTGCCTTTATCGTTGAGCTCCACCAATCCAAAGTTTTGTGGATCGTTCACTTTTTTAATAGCAATAGACGAGGCGGTATTTTCTTCAAAAAAAGAAGGATCTATTTCTATCAGACTATCTCCTAGCAATATTACAATTTCTTCATCATCTTGAATATATTCTTTAGTGAGATATATGGCCTGTCCCAGTCCTTCTCGTTGGGTTTGATAGACAAAATTGGCCTCAATATCAGGATAATTTTCATTGACAAAATCCACAATTTTATCGCCCAAATAGCCCACTATAAACACAAAATCTTTAATCCCCACGGCCAATAAATCATCAATGATATAGCTTATGATAGGCTTGCCCGCCACGGGTATTAGCGCTTTGGGTTGGGTATATGTAAAGGGTCTCAATCGGGTTCCAGCACCGGCTACAGGGATAATAGCTTTCATCTCATTCAATTTTTTGGGTTTGGGATACAAAAATAGATTATGTTTTTCAACCTATCCTTTTTTTATTCGTTATTTTTAATAGCACTATAGACTTTATCTAGTATTTCATTGGCTGCGGGGCAAATGGTAGCGTTGGTTTCTAGCAGTTCCAAATGTGTTTTGATACGCTTCATTTTGGTATGCGGATATTCGGCACAAGCATTGGGACGGTCTATGTATATTTTACATTTATTGGTGTCGAGGTCTAGCATAGGGCAGGGCTGCGCTTTGAATACAAAGTCGCCGTCTTCATCCATTTCTATCAAATTGTCAAAAAGATACTTGCCATCTACGTTTAAGGCTTTTTGAATTCGAGTTATATCTTCTTGTTCTATGATAGGGCTGTAATTTCTACAGCAATTGGCGCAGGTAAGACAGTCTGTTTTTTCAAAAACGGCTTCGTGATGTATGTCAAAAAGGTCGTCCAACGTACTACTCTGTTCCAATTTGAGCGCATCAATTTTGAGGCTGATTTCAGATTGGTTTTTTTCTAAATTTTCAAAAAATAGATTATTTTCAGTCATCAATAATTGAATTATCCTTTTCTCAAATATTTTGTAAGAATGACAATGGTTTGTCCTTCGATTTTTCCTTCAATTTGTTCAAAATTGTCTTTGACCAATTTAATATTTTTAACCACAGTGCCTAGTGGCGCTTTGATAGAGGAGCCTTTTACATCCAAGGTTTTAATAACTACAACGGTATCGCCCGTTTCGAGAAGTGTGCCATTGCAGTCTCTATGAAATTCTACATCACTACTGCCTTCATGATCGCCCGAAGCTTTGACCCACGCCATCGTATCGTCGTCAAAATACATCATATCTATAGCTTCCGCTGCCCAGCTTTCGTTTCGCATTCTATTGAGCATACGCCATGATACTACTTGTACCGCCGTTACCTCGCTCCACATACTTTCGTTGAGGCAAGCCCAATGTGCGGCATCCAATTCTTCTTTTTTGTTTAATTGTTTGCTGCATTTTTCACACACCACTATGCTCTCATCGGAGCTATTATTGGGAGAACCTGGAACGTCGTATACACTCAAATTTTCGGTAGATTTGCACAATTCACATTGATTGTTGCTGCGAGCCATAATGGCTTTTTCTATACTCATGGATATTGATTTAAAAAAGCAAAGATAAGAATTCTAGATTCAAAATGTAATTTACTATTGAAAAATTATCTTACGTCCTATTTATATAGCATTTTCAATGCTTTGTATCCAAAGATTCAAAATAGTTTTACTCAAAAATCATTGCCAATTGTTCTGCATTTGGCAGATTTTCGGCAATTTCTTTTGGCAATTGAGAATAAGTATAGGTAGCTACACCCATAGGTTTATTGACCATTTCCAATGCATATTCTACAGTCAAATGACTTTTGGTCTTACATAACAAAATACCTATACTGGTATTATCTTCGGGATATTTTACCGTTTTGTCCAACAGATGCAGATACCAATTTAATTGCTGGCTGTATTCAGGCTTAAATTCATTGATTTTCAATTCAATTGCTATCATTGATTTCAATTTTCTATGATAGAAAAGCAAATCTACAAAATATTCTTTGTCATCTACTTCCAACCGAAACTGTTGTCCCATAAAGGCGAAATCAGCTCCAAATTGTCCTAGCATCTTGGTAATATTATGTACCAAAGCCGATTCTAGTTGCTTTTCTGTATGATGATCGGGTAGATTGAGAAAAGAAAGATCATATTCATCTTTGAATTGAAGGGTATAATTGGCTATTTCTTGAATATTTAAGGCTGTCTCAAAATTATGTTGAAATTTTTGATGATTGGCATATAAATCTAATTTTATTTTTTCTTCTAATATGCTTCTACTCCAAGCCTCTGTTTGTGCTTTTTGAATATAAAATACTCGAGCTTCTTTGTCTTTTATTTTACTAAAAATCAATGCAATATGCCCCCAATGTAATTTCGCCACAGCTTGTGGCGGAATTAAGTTGTATTGCAATTCTTCATATATTAGCTTCATTCTATGAAGATTACGTTCCGAAAATCCTTTTACACCATAAAACTCTGCTTGCAAATCCTTTGAAAGTTGCTGAATGACAGAAGTTCCCCAGCCTATTTTTGTTTTTTCGGAAAGGGTCTTGCCTATATCCAGATATGCCAATATCATCTCCGAATTGACGGCACTATAGCTTCTATACTGGGCTTGCTTGATTCTATCTTTGAGTGATACAAAGGTTTCTAAATAATCTTTATTCTCTAATGTTTTCATAAAAATATACTTGTTACAAAATTAGTGTTTTTTGAACAAATATACTCTCGAAAAATTTTAAAAATTTGAAACCCTTTTATACAAATTACAACTTCACCCCAAACGTCAAATAAAATACTCGTGTTTCAGCTGGAAGCAGACCTGGACCTGGGAAACCACCAGCTCTTCGGGTTGCATACGTAAGGTTAAAAAGGTTGTTTACACCCAATCCAAATTGGAAATATTTAGATAGCGTGTACTGTAGGCTTGCATCAAAAACGGTGTAGGAAGGCAAACGGCCTGCTTGTGCATTAGCTGTAGCTTTTTCAGTGTTTTGAGCATCGGTGAATACCGAACTGGTATGCGTCATCATCAGCTTGGCTTTGATGTCTTTCAAAATATAAGTGATACCTGTTTTAAATGTATTCAAAGGGGCATATTCTACTTGATTTCCAGCAAGGCTGCCCGTTTGTATATTTCCCGAAACTAAAGCCGTTGTATTCCAACGGTTATACGTAGCTCTCGTATAATTATAGGCTGCATTCCATTCAATCGTGCCATATTTTTTGCTGATGGAAAGTAAATCCATAAATTGTACATTGGTGCTTATTTCCAAGCCTTTGTGCGTAGCATCGCCAATATTGGTTTTGAGCAAAATAGTATTACCTGCATCATTTTTGATATTCAAAGAACCTATTTTATCATTATATTTTATTAGAAAAGCCGTAGCTTCTATTTGGATGCCTTTGGACTGGTATTTATAGCCTATTTCAGTGCTAAATCCTGTCATATCGGTCAAGTTGGATGCTATACTATCTGTGGTAGCCGAAGGGATAAAATCTGAAAACAATGCCGAACGGTAATTATTACTAATATTAGCATAAACCGAATTTTTTGCATCGAAAGTATAGGTCGTACTCAATCCAAAAATTGGAATAGTTCGTAGTCTGTTTTGTGGATTCATATACTGCGGTAGATTATTGGAATATCCCAAAATACCCGAAATAGAATTTTCCACAAGGTCAATACGTGCCGAAGGTGTGATACTGAGTTTGTTGATACGAATGACATCCTGTATATATGCCGCATAAGACATAGTTTTCATATAGAAGCTTTTGCCAAAAGGGGCACTGATACTCAAATCAAAGTCTGCATTGGTCGTGCCTTTTCCCAACTGATTTCTATCGGTTTGTCCATTGAAATATTTAAGACCTGCGGTGATGTCGTGGTTGATTTTTCCAGAGTTCAATTTTATTTCAGAAATTAGCTCTAGCGTATGATTATTGTATTGATCCATATCCACTTGACGTGCGGATAGGTCGTCTTTTATGTTAACTGCTTTGGTAAATCCCACGCTATTTCTAGAACCCATCGTTCCATTATATAAGAAGTCTAAATGAAAATTTTTGTTGAAATGCATGT
Source organism: Chitinophagales bacterium (assembly GCA_044368545.1). Lineage (GTDB taxonomy): Bacteria > Bacteroidota > Bacteroidia > Chitinophagales > JADJOU01 > CHPMRC01. The sequence continues at coordinate 7,180 of JBIPPG010000104.1, forward strand.
GAAGTCGCGCCATAGGTGACCACCATTTTACTTGAAAAAAATTACGTTCCCGAAATGATAGAGAAGGATTGATGTACATCATACTATCCGTTAAACCGCCCGGCTGATGCGATAAATATTCTGAATACGTAGTGCTGGCTTCTAGTTTGAGCACTTCGGAGAAACGGTAACTCATATATCCATAACCAAAATGCTGGTTGTAATCATTATTTTGTCTGAAAGTATTGGATTGACGATTTTGGTACTGCGCTAAATATGTAAAACGCTTAACGGTTCCCGAAATGGTATTCGAGGTTGAAAGCATATTATATTGTCCAATAGTATTGTTGGATTCAAATGAAAAAGGCTTTGTACTTGGCTTTTTCAGTACATAATTGACCATACCTCCAAATTGCGAACCATACAAAACCGCTCCAGCACCGCGAACTACTTGAATTTGGTCTACGGCATCCATTGGCGGCGTATAATACGCTTCGGGATATCCATAGGGATCGGAGGCTATTTCCACGCCATTTTGACGCATATTGAATTCCCAACTGCGATTTGGGCTCAAGCCACGCGAACTGATATTGGTTTGAAGTTGACTGGCATCACTTTCCCAGATAAAGATATTTGGCACTTTGTTGAATAATTCACGATAATTGTTATTTCCTTTGTTGCCTCCTTCATTTTGAAGCAAAATAATATTTGTTTTTCTACCAACATGTGCTTCTTGGAAATGAACCGAATCGTGTTTATGTACTTTTATAGCCTCTATAGTTACTTCTTTGATTTGTTTTTGAGCTATCAGAGCATTATAAAAAAACAAGATTGTAAAAGTAATAAAAAAACGAAACATATATATTGTTATTTAGAATAATTATAAATAGAATGCAAATGTA